>VGJH01000008.1 GCA_016867505.1 Candidatus Bathyarchaeota archaeon | reverse complement strand
TAGCTCTCCCCGTGGCTGTTCACTTCTAACTACTGTTGATCCTTCTGGGAACTTTGTATTTTTATTTAAAATCGGGCCTTCAGGCATCTGCTTTAACGCTTTATCAATTAGATCAAAGGCTTGGAGAGTTTCATCAAACCTCACTAACATTCGTGAGTATGCATCTTCACCATTGTATACGATGGGTTCAAAATCTAATTGGCCATATGCTTCATAGCCGGTCATCCTGATGTCTTCTTTTAAACCACTACCTCTAATTACTGGACCCACGGCACCTAAGAAGCGGGCTTTACTCTTGGGTAGTATGCCTTTTCCTTCACATTTTTGTTTTATTCCAGGATCTTTATGGAAGACTGGGGTAAGAGCCTCAACTTTTTTTCTTAATACACTAAGATCTTCTTTGTATACTTTTGCTAGTGATTCGTCAATATCTTTTCTGGCTCCACCAATTAAATTAGTTTCAAGATGTATTCTATGGCCATTGGTTTTTTCATTTAGACTAAGAACCATCTCTCGGTCACGCCATATCTGCATGAAAAGGCTTTCAAAACCTATTGCATCAGCAAATAATCCGAGCCATAGGAGATGACTTTGTAATCTCTGTAACTCACTCCAAATGCTTCTAAGATATTTAGCTCTAATAGGGACTTCGGTGTCGGTTATTTTCTCAATTCCAGCAGAATAGGTTGCCCCATGAATAAAGTTACAGATTCCACATACACGTTCAGTGAGGTAAATGTTACGTTTATAATCATTTAACTCGCAGCCACGCTCAATACCTCTGTGCACATACCCTAGATTAGGTAATACATCCACAATTTTTTCTTCATCTACAAGGAATTTCAAGTGGACTGGTTCAGGTAATACTGGGTGTTGAGGACCAAATGGCAATACGGAATACTTTTTTGTTTTATTACTAATCTCACTCATTCCAATCGCACCTCCAACAACGGTTAGCTTCACGAAGTGCTTCATCCACATTAAATCCAAGTTCTACTTCATCAAAGCTTAAAATTCTAGCTTCTAGAGATAATTCACGGCATTCGACTTTCTCTTGCGTCTTAATTTCATCTAAATTACTTGGGCGAGCAACAAATTCGGTCATATCGATAGATGGCTCTGGCCAACCCTTCCCATTAAATGACTTATCTATTACTGAGGCAACTTTCTTACCATCGCGGAGAGCCTCAATCACACTTTTTGGTCCAAAGACGACATCTCCACCAGCGTAAACTCCCTTAATACTTGTCTCATAATTATCATTAACTACAATGGTTCCATATCGTGTAACTTGAACCCCATAATCTGAGGGTATGCCAACTGTTTGACCTATTGCGGTAATAATTGAATCCACTTCAACTGTAAATTCGCTTCCAGGTATCGGTTCTGGGCGTCTTCTGCCACTTGCATCTGGTTCACCTAGTTTCATGTCTTGAAGCATGAGTTTCAAGGGTTTCCCAGAATTGATTTTTAAGGGGCCCACTAGATACTCAAAGTTTACTCCTTCAGCAATTGCGCCATGAATCTCAAGAGGAGAGGCAGGCATCTCTTTCTCTGTTCGTCTATAATACATTGTTACTTTATCTGCACCAAGTCTCCTTGCTACACGTGCAGCATCAATGCTGCTGTTTCCTCCACCAATAACTGCAACAGATTTTCCTAGGTTGGGTGTTTTATCTTCAACATTAACCATACGTAGAACATCACGGAAATCATAAACGCCTTCGCTGTTTTCACCTTCGATCATGAG
Organism: Candidatus Bathyarchaeota archaeon; assembly: GCA_016867505.1. Classification (GTDB taxonomy): domain Archaea; phylum Thermoproteota; class Bathyarchaeia; order TCS64; family TCS64; genus UBA8941. Next base: position 13,846 of record VGJH01000008.1, on the reverse strand, counting down.
TTTGGAGCTCCCTGAGGCACCTAGAGCAAGATAAATGGCATCATATTCTTTTTGAAGAGGTTTAAGATCAGTTATATCCGAGTTAGGCTTGAAAGTAACTCCTGCATCTTTAAAGCGTGCTTGAACTTCTAATTCTAAAATATCTTTAGGCAAACGATATTTTGGGATTCCCCAGAGCATGGCTCCACCGCATTTTGATGTTTTTTCATAAAGGGTGACATTATGGCCCATTAATCCCAAGTAGAAAGCGCAGGCTACTCCACTTGGTCCACCTCCAACTATTGCAATTTTTTTACCAGATGATTTTGATCGTTTAAATTTGCTTTTAAGTGCGGGAGTGTTATCAGCTGCGTATCTTTTTAATAAGCGAATTTGTATTGGCTCATCGTTCTTTTCCTGACGGCAGCCTTCTTGGCAAGGAGCAAAGCAGACACGCCCTAAACAGGCTGGAAGAGCTGCGTTTTCTAGAACTGTATTATATGCTGCTATGGGGTCACCTTGTGCAATTTGTCGAATATATTTGGGAGCATTCACCATACTGGGGCATTCTTCTCTGCAACGACCATAAAATCTTAAAATAGGTGGTTCAGGTCCTACTGCAGGTTTAAGTAAAGTTGTTGGTGAATCCTCGACTTTAATGGATTTTCCACCTAAATCCACGTTAATTCCAGAGATTTTTAATTTGAATAAGTCTTGTAATTCATTTTCTGCAATAAAAGCAGCTGGAAAAACGGATGTTATACTAGGAATAACATCTTTTTTCAGTGATTTTAAATGTAAATTAATTACATCAATTCCTTTCTCGAAATGATAAACTAACTCAATAGATTCGTCTTGATCTAATGCTGTAATTGTTAAGAATCTAACATTTTGAGACTTTAATTCATTTATCACGAGTGAGATCTCGGAGGGTGTAGTCTTGAGATCATCAAGTTTGCTTTTTATTTCGTAGTGTTGTATAGCCAAAAATATCACCCTACCTCTTTCTCGCTTTTTTCAGCGAGTTTCTGTAATGCTAAAACAACTCCATCAACTATCTGCTCTGGCCTTGCAGCACAACCTGGAACATACACATCAATTGGAATAACTTTGTCAACTCCTCCATTTGTATTTGGGCAATTATGGAAAATTGCCCCAGAACATGCACATTCTCCAATAGCTATTACAACTTTAGGTTCAGGCATTTGGTCATATAGGTTTTTTAGCACTCTTTGATTCCGCTTATTACTAGGTCCAGTTAGAAGCATTACATCGGCTTGTTTTGGATCACCAATATTTACAATGCCAAATCTTTCTGCATCGAATTTTGGTGTTAGAGCAGCAAGTATCTCTATGTCGCACCCATTACAGCTACCACAATCGTAATGTAATACCCAAGGCGATTTCAACCGAGCTTTTGTCATAATTTTCATATTCGCATCACAACCCTTGAAATTAATCCAACAATGTTTGCAATGATTAGGAGAACACCCACAGACCAAGTGGTTTTTAACATGCTCTTCCAATTTAATCGAGGATAGACGTTGTCTATCACTAATACTACAAAAAATAGGATGAGGGCTAAAAATATACCAATAATTATTGGTGTCGCCCAAAAAAGAGTGACTAAACTAAGCATTAGTACAATCTTTGTCCAATGACCTAACTCTACTAATGCAAGTGTGTATCCACTGAATTCTGTAAAAACTCCCCTAACAAGTTCCTGATGAGCATGAGCAGACGCAGAAACATCATAAGGGGATTTCTTCAAATCAATAATTAAAACAGGGATTAAAGCAAGGAAAACAAGGGGTAGGTATGTTAATAGTGGATAATTTAAGCTTAGAATTCTTTGAACCATGAAGCTGCCTGTAACATAATAAATACTTATTGCCATTAAGAGGAGGATTGGTTCATAACTCATCATACTTATTAATTCTCTTTTTCCTCCCAGAACGCTGTATGGTGATTTTGAATTAAGACTGGCAACAATAAGGCAAAGGTCTGCGATAGCGACTGTGAATATTATTAATAAAAGATCTTGACCAAAAGCCAAGAGTGCAAACGAGGTTAAACTAAAAGCAAAGTAACCAAATGCTAAAATTGGTTGAATACTACTTGAAATGAATGGTTGTTTTCCCCAAAGTTTTATGACATCATAAAATGGTTGAATTAAGGGTGGACCCATTCTGCTCTGCATCCTGGCTGTTAGTTTTCTATCAATACCCATTATGAAGCCACCTAATATAGGTGCAAATAAGACTAGGATTACTGGTAGTACTATATTTAGAATATTATTTTCAGCCATCAGAACATCACCGCAAAGAAGAGAAGCATCATTATTATTGATCCAATAATTTTTGCTATCTCAATTAATCTATCATTATTATATTCTTGTTCAAAAAATTGAGCTGATGTTTCAATTTTGACTATTCCATCAGCAGTACTTCTAAATCCAGTTGGATCATCTGCAACATTTTCTCCACTTAAATAAGGTGGTTTAATGACACCACCTTTCTTTTTTGCTATGAAATACCCTGACATAATAATAATGATTGTTAATATCCAGATTGGGTAAGTAACAAAACTTCCAACTCCTGTATCGACATTTAGAAGAGTTAAAGATATGTTCGAATAATAATCTTCGGGTAAAGTTGGCAAGATTATTAGATTTAAAATTGATGAAATCCCTGCACCTAAGGTTACTATTAATCCAAATAATGAGAGCATAGATATCGAGTAGGGCCAAGTAACTTTTTCATTACCATACTTTTCGCCGTCCATTGGCAAAACTGTGAGATATGCTAACCATTTAATATAATATACAGAAGTTGCTGCACTTCCTAGTACAATAATTAGGATAATCAACATTGATGAAATATAATATGAAGAGGTTAGTGCATCAATAGCCACCCACTTCCCAAGAAGCATACCAAAAGGCGGAAGGAACATGCTCATCATAGCCACGATCATTATTAGGCTTGTTGCAGGAAGACGTCTGAGTAATCCTTCCCAATCCTCAATTAGTGTACTTTGAACTCTATTCTCAACTACTCCTACACAAAGGAATAGTAATCCTTTAGAAATTGAGTGAAAAACAAGAAGCGTCAGAGCAGCAGTATAACTTAGTGGTGTATTAATGCCAACACACATAGTGATTAAGCCTAGATTTCCAATCGTAGAATAAGCTAAAATCCCTTTAGAGACTCTCTCGTTTAAAGCCAAAAATGCGCTAATTAAAAACGTGAATGCTCCAATTAAAGCAATACTATACCCTAAAGCAGTATTACTCAGAGGAGGGGCAATCTTTAGAATTAAATAAATTCCTGCATTGACCATCGTACCTGAATCTAAACTTGCATTAACTGGCGTTGGCGCAACCATTGCACCCTGAAGCCATTTGTTAAATGGAAATTGAGCTGACTTAGTAAAAGCAGCAAAGGCTAGCGAAGCAAAAAGCATTAGAACAATAGGATTTGGTGATAGTTTCAAGATTTTATCAATGGCAATAGTGTGGAAATATAATTGACCAATGAATAAGGCAGCAACAAAAGCAACTCCACCTACCAAATTCATCCATAATGCTGTTAATGAATTTTTAATAGCAATCTCCGTTCCATCGTGCCTAATTAATTCGTAACTGCATAGAGTAGTAATTTCCCAAAAGAAGTATAACCAGTAAAGACTATTTGAAAAAACTAAACCATTCATTGCACCAAGCAAAAGTAGCATAAAGAAAAAGAAACGGTTTTGACGGCTTCCATGAAGATGAAGGTGTTCTTCATGCTCATCCATATAACTGAGTGCATATATTACAACAAGAGAACCAATTATACTAATAATTAGACTCATTAAAAGACTCAGATTATCGATAATTATTAAAGGAGTAACTTCAGCACCATGAAGTATAAACTCAAAATATAAAACAGGGAATAATTGTAAAATTGATAACCCAATAACTAGAATATTTTTGTACTTAAAACCTGTATACAGGAAATAAGTTAGTAATATTAAATCAAAAACCAATACCAAAATCTCAAAAATTGGTGCAGGCTCATAATGTAAGCCTCCAGAATTATATAATAATAAAGATGACCCAATGAGTATCAACGAAGTTAGTCCAACAATTACTCTTCGAGCAATTTTATTATTCAAAATTAAGCAACCAAACCCAGCCAAGGGGGGGACCCCCACAGTTAATGCAATAAGTATTTCTTGATTCATAACTACTCCTCAACTTGAGAATAATGTAAGGTTTTCCGAGAATTTATCTACATATAAAACAAATATGTTTTGGTACGAATACGCAAAAAATTCTACATCACCCTTACGAACCATCTTCTACGCTTTTAACAGATTAGATTTAAATCTATCGCTAAGTAGTATATACAATTTCTTGATAAGAAGAAAGAAGTTGTTATAGAAGCAAAAATTAATATAATTTTTGTCTTTTTATCTAAAAATATATTAAACTTATAGATATTTTCGCTTTTTTTCATCAATTTTTACTTATATACATTATGACTCTAATAAATACTATACATATTTGTATGGATCATCGAGTATAGGGATAGTAATATATATCTGACCATGGGATGTATTGAGAGGCGCGAAAGAACTTTGGATAAGTATGTTGAAGGAGTATATAAGAGCCTTGTAGAAAAAGACCCACTCCAAAAGGAGTTCCATCAAGCTGCTTATGAAGTTCTGGCAACTATTGAGCCTGCAATTAAAAAGTTCCCTAAATATCAAGATAACGCAATTCTTGAGAGGGTTGTTGAGCCAGAACGAATTATTCAGTTCCGTGTACCCTGGAAGGATAAAGATGGTAAGATCCAGATTAACAGAGGTTATCGTGTACAATATAACTCTGCAATTGGGCCATACAAAGGCGGCTTCCGTTTCCATCCCACAGTTAACCTTGGTGTCATGAAATTCCTAGGATTTGAACAAATATTCAAAAATAGTCTAACAAGCCTACCAATGGGTGGAGCAAAAGGTGGTTCAGACTTCGATCCTAAGGGAAAAACAGACAATGAAGTCGAATCATTCTGTACAAGCTTCATAATGGAGATGTATAAGCACATTGGCCAATTTGTTGATGTACCAGCTGGTGATATTGGTGTTGGTGCACGTGAAATTGGTTACATGTATGGAGCTTATAGAAAAATAACTAACCTCCACGGGACATGTGTACTAACTGGAAAAGGTGTAGTATATGGTGGAAGCTTAGCAAGGACTGAAGCGACTGGATATGGTGCAGTATACTTCTGTGATGAGATGCTTAAGACTAAGAAAGAATCCATGAAAGGAAAAACTGCTCTAGTTAGTGGAAGTGGAAACGTTGCTCAATATGCAGTTCAAAAATTGATCCAACTTGGAGCTAAACCAGTAACATTGAGTGACTCTGATGGATACATTTATGATCCTGCGGGAATCGATGAGAAGAAACTTGAATATGTTCTCGAATTAAAGAATGTCAAGAGAGGACGTATCAAAGAATATGCAGAGAAATACAAAGGAGTAACATACGAGGCAAAGAAGACTCCATGGGGAGTAAAAGCAGATCTAGCATTCCCGAGTGCAACACAAAACGAATTAAATGAAAAAGATGCTGAAATATTAATCAAGAACGGTTGCATTGCAGTAACTGAAGGAGCTAATATGCCTTGTACCTTAGAAGCCATATCCGTATTACAGAAAGCAAAAGTACTCTATGCACCAGGTAAAGCAAGCAACGCTGGTGGCGTAGCAACAAGTGGGCTAGAGATGGTTCAGAATAGTCAACGCTACTTCTGGAGCTTCGAAGAAGTCGATGCAAAGTTACATGGAATCATGGTAAACATCCACAAAGCAGCATATGACACAGCCAAGTTATTCGGTGAACCGGGTAACTATGTGATGGGTGCAAATATTGCAGGCTTCTTAAAAGTTGCTGATGCAATGATTGCACAAGGCGTTTACGCATAAATCCCTTTTTTTAATTTTTTAACTTTTTTTTATAGAAAAAAATATGCTATTAGTTAATTTTCTTAATAAGCATAGTAATTATAGAATGTACAGATTTTTATAGTATCAATCATAATTACTGTGATACCTTAATGTACGAAATTGTTCATAAGGAAACACTATCGCATAATGTTAAATTAATTGAAGTATCTGCACCAGCTGTTGTTAAAAAAACAAAACCAGGTCAATTCGTGATTATTAGAATTCATGAGAAAGGAGAAAGGTTCCCTATTACTATTGCTGATTCCAATCCAGTAAAGGGAACACTTACACTAATATATGCTGAAGTTGGTAAATCAAGTAGCTTATTAGGAAAAATGAAAGTAGGAGAATCTATCTTAAATCTAGCAGGACCACTTGGGAATCCAACTAAGATCAAAAATTATGGTAAAATTTTGTGTGTGGGAGGAGGAGTTATGGTTGGTGCTCTTCTCTTACAGCTTAGAGCATTAAAAAATGCGGGAAATGAAATTATTACTATAGTTGGTGCAAGGAATAAGGATCATTTGATTCTAGTCGATGAAATTAAAAAAGTTTCCAATAAAACCTACTTAGCTACTGATGATGGATCAGAAGGTTATTTAGGTATAGATTTTCTTTCAGATATCTTAAAAGAAAACAAATTTGATCATGTTTTCACAATTGGTCCTACTAGTATGCAGAAAATTGTTTCAGAAATGACAAATAATTATCACATTCCAACAACAGTTAACTTATTCCCCATTATGGTTGATGGAACTGGAATGTGTGGCGCATGTAGGGTGACCATAGGGAACACAACAAGGTTTGCATGTGTACACGGCCCAGATTTTGATGGACATCAAGTAGATTTTGATGAATTAATTTCTAGAATGAGATTCTATAACCCGAATGAGAAAATCGCTATGGTACTTTATGATGGAAGGTAAAAAAAAATGGTAGCAAAAAAAAGTCAAATAGAAATGCCTAGGCAAGATCCAAGTAGTAGGATAAAAAATTTTGATGAAGTAGCAACTGGCTATTCAACTGAAATGGCTCTTGAGGAAGCCTCAAGATGTCTAAACTGCCCTAAACCTCAATGTGTAAAAGGATGTCCAGTAGAAGTACCAATACCTGAATTCATTAAATTAGTGAAAGAGGGTAACTATCTTGAGGCTGCTAAAAAAATTAAGGAAAAAAATGCTTTACCTGCTATCTGTGGAAGGGTATGCCCACAAGAAGATCAATGCCAAAAAAATTGTATCTTGGGAATAAGAGGAGACCCAATAGCTATTGGTAGATTAGAAAGATTTGCTTCTGATTATGAACGTAAATATTCGACAATTCAAAACCAAGAAATCCCTCATACTGGTGGAAAAGCTGCTGTTGTTGGCACAGGGCCTGCGGGATTAACAGTTGCTGCAGATCTAGCGAAATTGGGTCATAAAGTAACCATATTTGAAAGTCTTCATATTGCTGGTGGGGTTTTAATGTACGGGATTCCTGAATTCAGGCTCCCAAAAGCAATTGTCCAAAATGAAGTTGAGTACATTAAAAGTTTAGGGGTAGAAATTAGATTAGATTCTACTGTTGGAATGCTAGCGACGATTCAAGAAATATTTAATGAAGGATACGATTCAATTTTTATTGGCTCAGGGGCTGGTTTACCCAACTTTTTACTAATTCCAGGAGAAAATTTGAAAGGTGTTTACTCAGCTAATGAATTTCTCATACGTACAAATCTAATGAAGGCATATAAATTCCCAGAGTATGACACACCAATTAGAGTTGGTAAAAAAGTTGGTGTTATAGGAGCGGGAAATGTCGCCATGGATTCAGCTCGTTGTGCTCTACGCCTTGGTGCAGAACGTTCTTACATCATATATAGAAGAAGCCGTGATGAGATGCCCGCTAGAATAGAAGAGGTAGAGAATGCTGAAGAGGAAGGAATACACTTCGAATTCCTAACAAACCCAATCAGGTTCATTGGTAATTCAAGAGGATATTTGGAGAAAGTTGAATGCATACACATGAAACTTAGTGAACCAGATTCGAGTGGGAGAAGGCATCCAGAACCAATATCAAGAAGCGAATTTATGATCGAACTTGATACAGCAATTATAGCTATTGGTCAATCTCCTAATCCAATTATCCAACAAACTACTGAAGGCTTAGAGGCTACAAGGCATGGTACTATTGTTGTTAATGAGAACACAATGGAGACGAAAATTCCAGGAGTATTCGCTGGTGGTGATGTTGTGAGCGGTGCAGCGACTGTAATTAGCGCTATGGGAGCTGGAAGGATTGCAGCAAAATCGATGCATCAATACATTTTATCAAAAATTGGCTCTTCACAATAATTTTATCTGATAATGTTAAATACATAGAATCTTTACTAGTATTGATCCCAATTGGAAAAAGCTCTGATCCTTCTTAAAATTGAGTGCCTTGGAGAAGATTGCATCGAAGAAGTTCTTGGCAGGTTAAAAGAGAAACCTGAAGTTAAGGAGTCAGGTATGACTTTTGGAGAGTATGACATTTACTTAATTGCAGAAGTCGCGAAATCTTTAGAAATGACAAAACTAGTCATGGATATTAGAGGGTATCCATCAGTAATTTCTACAACTACTTTACTCATTGTAAGTTAAAAAGCATTATAAAATTTTTTATTTTTATTGAGGAATAATGTTGCATGTTATTGTAGATTTTATACCTTCAACTTCTCGAATCTTCACAACAACTTCTCTCAATGAACTTCGGTTATCTGATTGAATCATAATATACATGTCATATGGACCATATAGAAAATGAGCTGTAGTCACACCAGAGACTGCTCTGATTTTGTCAATATTTTCGCGTTTAAATGTTGCACCTAAAACAACTAAAATCAGGGCTTGTTCCATAACAATCATTTAATAACTAATTATAAGTTAATTTAAAGTTATCCAGTTAAAAATATATTTGCATAACGAATTGAAAATTTACGTTTTATTGTTTATTTGAATATGAAAAAATCGTTTAAAATTATCAAATGTAGAAGTGTTGCATAGAATATAAAACTCGCTGGAAATGTATTTATATTATTTATTGTACATATCATTTGGTGATTTTACTGGAACGTGCTCTGATTCTTATCAAAACGAGATCGCCCTCAGACTCAGAATTATATAAGAAACTAAAAGCCCATCCCAAAGTCGTTGAAACGAATTTAATTTATGGGCCTTATGATATCTACACACTATGTGAAGATTCGACAACAATGGGAATAAAACGTACAGTTGTTGACATTAGAAACATGTCTGGTGTTGTATCAACATTAACTTGCTTAATATCTGATTAAATTTTAGTTTTAAAATTAGGGAATAAGTTCAACCTTAATTTTTTTTGTCTCATTCATTTTTTTAATCTTTTCAGTGAAATCAGTGAACAAGGCAACTAACCATGTGGGCATGCATGCTGAAGTGAAAATAGTTTCAAGCCTATCACTGCTAATATTTAGAGTATCTAGTGTCTTTTTCATAATATCTACACGATCAATTGCTTCAAGATTTCCGGTTAAGTAGTTACATTGTGTAGGCAAACATCCACTGATAATTACTCCGTCAGCTCCATTTTTGAATGCTGATAATATGTGTAATGCATCAATTCTTCCTGTGCAGGGAACTCGAATTATTCTGATGTTTTCGGGATATTCAAGCCCCATATTTCCAGCTGCATCAGCTGCTGCATAACTACACCATTGACAAGCGAATGCAATTATTACTGGTTCATCTTTCTTTTCTTCACTTATCCATTTTGGCGTCATAATTGCTTTGATTTTTGGTATAAGTTGATCATCTTTGTAGTGTCTTAATTGCATTGCAGATACAGGACATACTGCTGCACAGATTCCGCATCCTTCACAAGCAGCTTCAATAATTTTTGGTTCTCCAAATGCACTCCAATCAATTGCTTTAAAGGGACAAATTGAAGCACATGCACCACATCCAACACATTTTTCCTCATCAACCCATGCTTTCGCTAAGTCAATCTCCATATTACCTTTAACAAGTAAACTAGCTACTCTACCAGTTGCACCTAGAGCTTGAACTAGACTTTCCTGGATATCTTTAGGTCCATGACATGCCCCAGCGATAAAGATCCCATCGACAACGGTATCTAAGGGTTCTAATTTTGGACCGCGTTCAGCGAAAAAGCCATCCATTGATAGAGGAATTCGAAGTTTTTCGGCAAGTTCAGCTGTTCCTTTTGATGGCTCAAGTCCAGTAGATAATACGACCATATCAACGTAAAGATGCACATGTTCACCAAATTCGTCTTTAAGTTCAAGTCTTATGTCATTATTTTCAGTTTTAACGACTTGTTCGACTTCGCCACGTAACATCCTAACTCCTAAATCTTTTGCTCGATAATAATAGTCTTCATAATGCTTCCCAGTTAATCGTATGTCCTTGTTTATTATGGCTATACCTGCCTCAGGGTAACGTTCCATAATGTCTGTTGCATGTTTAACAGCGATTCCACAACAAATTTTACTACAGTATTCATGAATTTTAGGATCCCTTGATCCAACACACTGGATCATGGCAATACGTTTTGGTTCAACTTCATCACTAGGTCGAATGACTTTTCCTTTAGTTGGTCCAGTCATATCAAGCATTCTAGCTAATTGAAGCTGTGTAATTACATTCGGATTTTCACCATAAGAATAGAGTCCTTTTGGATTAAATGATTCGAATCCAGTTGTAACAATCACAGCGCCAACATTAATAGCGATTTCGCGTGTTTCTTCTTGTAGATCAATAGCTTTAACAGGACATATATCACTACATTTATTACATTTTATACAGTTACCAGGATCAATTGAGTAAATTCTTGGGAGCGCTTGATCACTTAAAATATAAATTGCCTTACGTTTACTCCATCCAAAATTAAATGAATCAGGTATTTCTACTGGGCAAACTTCTTCACATTTACCACACCCCATACAAAGTTCTTGGTTAACTCCACGAGGTTTCATTGTTAAGGTAGCCTTGTAATCGCCGATATGTCCAGTAAGTTGCTTCAATTCAGTTGAGGTTAATATGTTGACATAAGGATGATAGGTGATAGAGTTCCTATAGAAGCATCTCCTATGAAGCTCATTATCACATGGTGAGACACAGGTTCCACAATCTTCTGTTGAGAACACTGATCCAAGTTGAAGTGCATGACCTCCAAGGAATGGTGTGCGTTCAATCAAGTATGCTTCGATTCCTAAATCTCCAAGTCGTTTAGCTGCTTCTACCCCTGCAATACCTCCTCCAATAACTAGAATAGATTTTTGTATTGGGACCTTTGCTTTGCCTATTTCTTCAAGAGTTTTAACTCTTTCAACAGCAGCATTAATGATCAATTTTGCTTTTTCAGTAGCTTTTAAGATTTGGTTAGGATAAATGAATGCTACCTGTTCTCGAATATTAGCTATCTCAAGCAAATATCGATTAAGTTTAACTCGCTCCATCATACGTTGGAAAGTTTGTTCATGCAACCAAGGTGAACATCCAGCAATAACTACTCGGTTAATTTTGTTATCCCTTATAGCCTCACTAATTCTTTTTAAACCAATTTCACTGCACGCAAACTCACTTTCTTCTGCATAAACAACACCAGAAAGCTTAGATGAATATTCAACTAAAGAAGTTGTGTCAACACTTTTAGCAACATTTAACCCACATCTACAAACAAAAACGCCTATACGAAAATCATCTTTTGAACTCATGGTCTCACCTCCAAAATTTGTGAAGTCAGAGAACCCAATTCTGTTAAAAATTGTTCAAGCATTGAGCCACAGCTCTTTAAAACTCTAATAGGCATTGGTTTCCCATAGTATGAGTACATATTTTCCAGAATCTTTAACTGAGCATCAGCATGATCAACGCCTTTCTGATAATGACACCGATCTTTAATACATCCAATTAACATAATCCCTTTTGCACCAAGTTCTAATGCACCTAAAATATGCCTTAAACTCACAACACTCATACATGGAACATAGATAGGAGTAAACGCAGCAGAATATTTTGATCCATAGAAACCAGCAGCATCTAAAAGTCTATACCCACAGTCATTGCATGCAAATCCAATTATTTTTGAGGAGTCGGAACCATTAATCGCTGCTTTAACTTGGTCCATAATTAGTTCAAAACCGAAGTTAGGGTTTTCAAGAGCTTTCGTTGGGCAACTTGAAATGCATAGACCACAGCTCTGGCAGAGTATATCATCAAATCTAACTGGTCCTTCAACAGGCATTGAAATTGCTTTGTATGGGCAGGCATTAACACATACTCCACACCTACCACATGCATCAGCGTTTACTGTGGGGGTTAAAATTGGTTTAGAGGCATCAACTTCACGCATTAGAAATAGACTAGCCATAGCTGCAGCTGCATTAGCTTGTGACACTGATTCAGGGATATCTTTAGGTGCGTGACAAGCTCCTGCAATGAATATTCCTGGATTTTTAGTCACCGTGCTAGCAACCTTGATATCAACCTCGTTGTAAAAACCATACTTATCTATCTCTAAACCTAGTTTTTCTGCCAAGTTTTTGGTTCCAGTGCTTGGAACCATACCTGTAGATAGAACAATCATATCACTCTGTAATGTCTTATTTTTCCCTTGACCATCCGTATATTCAACAATTAGACGATCATTAACTTCTTTTACTACATTAAAATTACCGTAAATGAAATTTATTCCAAGGTTTTTTACACTATTATAAAACTCTTCATAATATTTTCCTCCAGCTCGGATATCTTTGAAGAGTATAGTGATATCGATATTTCCACCTTGATGTAGTTTAATCTCTTGGGCATGCTTCATGGCAGCCATACAACAGTACCTGCTACAATACGGATTAATTTCAGGGTCACGAGAACCAGCACATTGAATCATTACAATCTTTTCAGGTTTCTTTCCATCACTTGGCCTTGTAAGTATACCTGATGTAGGTCCTTCACCATCAAGGTATCGTGCTAACTGGAACTGGTCAATGACATTAGCATATTGTATGCCAAATTTGGGATATGGTTTAGGATCAAAGTTTTCAACCCCAGTAGCAACAATTATTGAACCAACATAGATGTCTTTGTACGTGATCTTTTGGCTGAAGTCTATTGCTTGGTTAGGGCAAACACGTTCACATAAGCGACAACTTCCTTTTGTTAGGTAAAGACAGGATTCAGAATCGATGAGATGTTTTCTTGGTATAGAATTTGAATATGGAATATAAGCTGCTTTTCTTTTACTTATTCCTCCATTAAATTCATCTAAAACCGAAACTGGGCAACGTTCACTACACTGACCACAAGCAACACATTTCTCAGGATCAATATAGCGAGGATTTCTTTTTATATGAACACGGTACCCAACTGGTAACCCGATTATTGCTTCAACTTCACTGTAATCCAATACTTCGATGTTGGGCTCATTTCCAACATCTGCCATCTTTGGGCCACCGATACATATCGCACAACTGTCTTCTGGGAATGTTTTTCCGAGGAGAGGCATCAACCCTCCAATTGTTGGTTCCTTTTCAACAAGGTGAACCATAATGCCAAGTTTAGCAAGATCAAGAGCTGCATGAATCCCAGAGACTCCTCCACCTATGATTAAGACTTCATTGAATCTCTGAATTACTTTTCGTTCAAGAGGAGTCACTTTATTTGCTTTCGCCAAAGAAACTCTTAAAAGAGTTTTAGCTTTTTCAGTTGCCTCATCATAATCATGAACCAACGCAGATTGTTCACGTATATTTGTCATTACTAATAAGTTGGGATCTAATCCTGCTGATTCCATTGTTTTCTTTAAAGGAGATTCTAAGCGAACTCTGGATCCAGTTAACACAATCACGTTTTTT
>VGJH01000007.1 GCA_016867505.1 Candidatus Bathyarchaeota archaeon | reverse complement strand
TAGCCTCTATGGAATATATGATATTCTGGTTGAAGTAGAAGCAGATAACATGGATAAAGTAAAAGAAGTAGTTTTTAACAATATTCGACGCGTTGAGTACGTAAAAAGCACAATAACTTTAATCACCTATGGTGAACCAGTTATTAATGATTAAAAATTTTTAATTTCTAATAATATTTATAAAAACTTAGATAATCTTTTATCTCGCTTCCCGAAACTGAAAAACATGGCAACATTTAAAGACTCATCGTCTTTTTGGATTGGTGGCTTTCTTTTTGGTTTAGGTGTTGGTTGGTATCTTTTAAGTGATATAACTTTATCATGGAATATACTTTCCCTGATTTTAATCCTGATTGGAGGATCTATGGTATTATCCGGAATGCTACGATGGTTTACTCCGAATCTAAATTTAGATCGACTTGTCAGCGGTCTTTCAGGAGGAGTAGTTATAGCATTACTTCTCACTCAGGGTTTAGGCTTAATTGATCTTATACCAAACATTGATTGGGGAAGCAATAATTTTTCAACAATCGACACAAAAAGCTATTCAGGACAAATAATCGAACAAAAAACATACATCGATTTTAATGCAATTAATGGACACATATATGTTACGACCTGGGATAAAAACGAGTATTCTGCTGAAATTAAATTAAAAGCATATGGGTCAACTCAAAATGAAGCTAATGATAACTTAACAAATCTTAAGAGTACTTTTGATAAAAAAGCAGTCAATAATGTACTTCAACTAACTTTTGGTTATAGTAGCATAAAACCAACTTCAAAATATTCAATTGAAATTGATTTGAAACTCCCTCGCGCAAAAATTAATGATATGGTGCTAAAAACCAGTAATGGTGAAATTTCTTTAGACTACACTCAATCAAATACTCTAGCCCTATCCACCTCAAATGCAGCAATTAGATTAAATTATGTAAAATCTGTGACAATAAATTGCGAGACATCGAACGCAGCGATTACAGGTAATATTGATGCAGTAAATGTTGATGTTGACACCTCAAATGGTAAAGTAGAATTATATTTATTGAATGAAAGAAGTGGTACCTTCAGTATTATGACTAGTAATGCTTCAGTAAAATTAGTAGGAAAATATGGTGCAAGTTATTTGATAGATGCTACCACATCAAATAGTGTAATTACATTTAATTTACCTAACCTTACCTATACTAAAAATACTCAAACGTCCAAAATTGCTAAATCAATTAATTATGATATAGCAAATGTAAAATTATCAATTAATATTAAGACTAGTAATGCATCCGTGGAAGTATCAACAACCTCTTCCTCTATATAAAAAAAATTATTAAAATTGCCAATTAAACTAACATACCTTTTTTAGCAACGTTTTTATGTTAAACAGTTACGCACAGTTAGGAGATTTCCAAATGTCAAGGGAATTTAATTACATCGTGAGGATACATGGGACAAACCTTGATGGAACCAAGGCTGTCCCCTACGCCTTAAGCGATATCAAGGGTGTAGGTATTAGAATGGCATTATCTATCACGAAGTCTGTAGGTGTAGATCCGACTTTGCGGTTGGGGAGCCTCTCAGACGCAGAAGCAAAGCGACTGGAGGAAGCCCTTGATAAACCACTTGGAGTAGGTATTCCAAAGTGGATGGTTAATCACCGCAAAGACCCAATGACGGGTAAGGATCTCCACCTTTTAGGATCAGATCTAGATCTCAGGACTAAAGATGAGATAGAGCTAATGAGAGAGACAAGAAGCTGGAAAGGCGAACGCCATGCTCGAGGAATAAAAGTTAGAGGACAACACACTAAAACTACAGCTCGTCGAGGTCGAAGTGTCGGCGTCTCAAAGAAACAACAGCAGCAACCAGCTAAAAAGGAGGCGTAATGAGGAATGGGAGATCCAAAAAAGAAGAAGAGCAAGTTTACTACCCCAAAAGTACCATACGATACAGAAGCTTTAATGAGCGAGCTCAAACTTTTGGGTTCTTATGGTTTACGTAACAAGAGAGAACTTTGGCGTATAAGAACACAGTTAAGCACAATCAGGCGTCGTGCAAGAGACCAATTATCCTTAACAATGGCTGAAAGAGAAATAAGCGAAAAAGCCCTAATAACTAAATTAAGTAAACAAGGCTTAATGAGCCCTAATGGCAGACTCGAAGATGTATTAAGATTAAGCGTTGAAGACCTACTGGAAAGAAGACTACAAACAATTATTTTCAGGAAAGGATTGGCTAAAAGCTTATTCCAAGCACGCCAACTCATTGCTCACGGGCACATCAGTATTAGAGGCAGGAAAGTCCTATCACCAAGTTATAATGTTGAGATAGACGATGAACCTCAAATTGATTACACTCCTTCCAGTCCATACAACAATAAAGATCATCCATTACGTCAAGATATGGCAACCTATTTAGCTGCAGGAGGGCCAAGAGATTGAGCACGGAAGACAAATGGGCAATCGTACACATTTTCAGCAGTTTCAATAACACAATAATTCATATGACTGATCTTACCGGCGCTGAGACTTTTGGTTTTGCTAGTGGTGGAATGTTCGTCAAAGCAGATAGGCTTAAGCCAAGCCCTTATGCTGCAATGAAAGCTGCGCAGCAGATTGCAGACTGGGGAAAAGATAAAGGCGTAACTGGTATACACATCAAAGTAAGAGCACCTGGTGGAAGTGGATCAAAGACACCAGGCCCCGGAGCACAAGCTGCTATACGTATCTTAGCTCGTAGTGGATTCAGGATTGGACGAATTGAAGAAGTAACTCCGATACCTCATGATGGTACCAGAAAACCTGGTGGTAGAAGAGGTAGAAGACCATAATCCTAGTGTGGTGAAAGTCTTGAAAGTAAAAATATTGGGTGTCACTGAAGACACCATCCAATTCATCGTGCAAGGCATCGATGCAGCTTTCGCAAATTCATTAAGAAGAACCATTTTATCTGAGGTTCCCTCAATGGTTATTGAGGATATTTTCTATTTCGATAACTCATCAGTTATTCCTGATGAAGTACTAGCACACAGAATTGGATTAATACCACTAAAAACTGATCTCGATAACTATGTTTTACCAGAAAAATGCGACTGCAATGCAGAGTTGGGATGCCCTAAATGCAGAGTAACCTTAAATCTAAATGTTGAAGCAGGAGAAGAAATTCACTCCGTATATTCTGGTGACATAAAATCTGTTGATCCCAGTGTTGTACCAGTATCACCAAACATCATGTTAGCAAAACTCGCACCTGACCAAGCAATTAAATTTGAAGCATATGCACAATTAAATAAGGGAAAAACCCACTCAAAATATAGTCCCGTATCTATGGCAATTTTCCAAAACATTGCAGAGATTAGTGTTGAAGATCAATCTTTAGCAATGAAATGCGTTGAAGAAGCACCCAAAGGCGTAATATATGAGGCTGAAAAAATCAAAGTAATTAATGTCCAAGCATTCAGTAAGAGCCAGACATGCAGAAGCCTTCTAGGAACTAAACCATTAATTGATTTCATGAAAAAAGATGAATATGTTTTCACAATCGAGTCAACAGGTGCCCTATCACCGATAAGAATAGTTACTGAGGCTGTAAAGATACTCACAGAAAAACTGCATGAATTACGCAAAAAGATTGATGCAGGCGAGATTCATGATGAGATTGAACTATTTGAAACACCTACAGAAGTTGGACGCCGATTATACGCAATAGGTGCTGGAGATTTCGACGAAGAAGATGAAGAAGGCGGAGAAGAGGAAGGGAAAGGACCAGTATATGAAGAATGAAGAAATTAATAAAGTAATGATAGAGCTTAAACGAGCATCAAAGAGCCGGGGGCAAATCATCTGGGCTACTCTAGCAGATGAACTTGATAAGACTAAAAGAAGCAGAGTATCAGTAAACTTAAGCAAAATTAATAGACACACAGAAGAAGGAGACATAGTTGTTATTCCTGGGAAAGTTTTAGCATCAGGCAAACTAAATCATGCAGTAACAATTGCAGCATACGACTTCTCTGAATCAGCAAAACAAAAAATTAGTAAAGCAAATGGCTCTGCAAAGACCTATAACGAATTACTTTCCGAGAACAAAGAATTAAAAAACATAAAATTACTAAAGTAATTTTCTCCAAATTTTTTTTCTTATACCCTGAAACCTTTAAATTTTCATTGTATTATGTCTCATGGCGTATTGGGTTCGTAGCTCAGCAAGGTAGAGCGGCGGCCTCTTAAGCCGTTGGCCGAGGGTCCGAATCCCTCCGAACCCGCCATTTATTAAAAAATTTTAGTTGTCGACGAATTTTCTTTTCTTAATCAACCAACCAGGCTATTTAATAATGCTGAACTTCCGCAGATTACGCAGAAAATGAATTGTTCCAATGTTAGTGATGTTACTTCGAAAGCAGCATGTAGTGGTGGGTAATAAATAATCACGATTTGTAATAAAATTCCGATGACAACTGCTAGGAATAGGGTTTTGTTTTCAGTGAATCCTTTCCATCCCATTGCTAATATGTTATGTGTCTCAGAGCGGCACTGATATGCTAGGAAAAATTCGAAGAATACAATAGTTGTGAAAGCAATGGTTCTCGATAATGCTTCATTGTGTGTAGTCGTAGTGAACCAGTAATATGGGATGAAGTCACTGCAGAAATCTACTAATGCTGAGAATAGAATGAATACCCAGAACCTGCTAAATAACCCTTCTTTCGGATCTCGGGGTGGGTACTTCATGACTTCTGGATCTTTTGGATCTATGCTGAGAGCTATTGCTGGTAAACCATCAGTTATCAAATTAATCCATAGAATGTGTATGGCTCCTAAAATTGCATTCATTATCACTATTCCTAAAATTATTATCGTGTCCCAGGGGGCTTTTCCTTTGGAAGCGTCGACATAATGAGACTGCAGCAGCTAGAATAAGGATTAGGACAAGAATATTCTTGAATTGATTGATAAATTTTTCAAGAAGGGTTTCCTTTCTTCCTTTAATTCGTTTAAGCTAAACTCGTTTAATCTTTTTTTAGCTTCTTCTTCAGCAAGTCTTTTTTTATTTGAATCTAGTTTGTTTAGAACGTCTTCAATACTTTGAGAGTACCACTGTTTTTTTTCCAATTAATGCACCATACAGTTCTTTATAGCTAGGCATGTGCTAGTATTTTTAGAGTTTTCGGGGAATTCTCTTAAAAAAATTACTTAATTATATTTTTAAAAATTTTTTAGGAGTTTATTTTTTTTGGTGTCAAAGAATTACGTTGCCTTTCTCAATTGCTGAAGCTCCAGTTCTACTAATTTCTTTTATTCTGATTTTTTTCACTCGATCTAAAAATTTATCGATTTCAGAGGGTTCACCCGTTATTTCAGCAATTATTGTTTCTGGTTCAATATCCAAAATTAGACCATGGTTCTCATTAATTGCTTCTACTGCTTCTTGTCGTGCCTCTGGATCCTGTGTCATTAATTTAACTAGAACTAGTTCTCTGCATATTGTACGTATTGGATCGAGACGTTTTATTTTAATTACTTCAACTAGTTTATCCAGCTGTTCAACTATTTGGTTTAGTTCACGGCTATCAGCGTCAACGGTTACAGTCATCCTACTTAACTCAGGATCAAGTAAGGCACCAACTGTTATTCCATCAATATTATATCCTCTTCGACGGAACAAGTTACTTACTTTAAAAAGCACTCCCGGTTTATTTTCAACAATAAAACTGACAACATGTTTTGGCATTAAATCACCCTATTAAAATATCTTTTAATCCCCCTCCTGGAGGAATCATTGGTAAGACGTTTTCTTCTGGGTCAATTTTTATATCAATAACAGTCGTTTGCTTGTTTTTTATTGATCTTCTAATCTCTGTTTCAATTTGGTTTATTTCTTCTCCATGAATTCCCACAGCATCATATGATTCAGCAAGTTTTACAAAATCTGGTCTTTTAGACCTATTAACCGCAGAATATCTGTGGTTATAGAATAATCGTAACCATTGAGCAACCATGCCAAGCATATTATTGTTTAGTATTACTACTGTGATTGGAAGATTTTCTTCAACTGCTATGGCTAGATTATTTTCTGTCATAGAGAAGCTGCCGTCACCCGAAATATTTAGAACCGGCGTATCTGGTTTAGCTACTTTTGCACCTATAGCAGCAGGTGTACCCCAACCCATTGTTCCTAAACCACCGCTTGTCAAGAAGTAGCCAGCATCGTAAACATCGTAGAATAATGCTGACCACATCTGATGTTGTCCCACATCTGTAACAACAATGCTTTCTCTGGGCATGGCTCTCCTAATTGCCCTAATTATGTCAGGTACATTTATGGGAGAATTTGATTTTAATCCCTCACTCATTGCTCTAAAATCGTGAATTTTTTTAAACCACTCAGAATTATTTTTGGATCCTTGCTTTAATTCAATTATTCTTTCTCGGATCATTCTCAACGATGATTTTGCATCCCCAACAACTCGAGTGATTGAATCAACATTTTTATCAATCTCGCTCTTATCAACATCTAAATGAATTATCTTTGCATTTGTTGTAAAACCTGAAAGAGATCCCGTGGTTCTATCACTGAATCTAGCCCCAACAACGAGCAACACATCAGCTTCAGGAACAAGATAATTTGCTTCACATCGCCCATGCATCCCACATAAGCCTAAATTTAATGGATGTGTGCTGGGAATCGATCCTTTCCCCATTAAGCTATGTGCAACGGGAGAAACTAAAAGTTCAGCTAACTCAATTAACTCACTCGATGCCCCTGATGAAATTACTCCTCCGCCTGCCATTATTACTGGTTTTTTTGCTCGAGCTAATAATTGTGCGGCCCATTCAATTTCTTGGATATCTGGTTCAGAGACGAGGTGGTACCCCCTGAAATTTATCTTGTCTGGAAAAACCATTTCACTTGAATCGGTTTGAGTGTCTTTAGGTAAATCAACAACAACAGCCCCTTTTCTACCTGTATTTGATATAAAGAAAGCTGATTTAACTGCCTGTGGAATCTCTTTAGCTTCTCTAACTTGAGTATTATGTTTAGTTATCGAAGCAGTGATGCCAATTATATCGACTTCTTGGAACGCATCAGTTCCTACCATATATTTTGGAACTTGACCAGTGAAAGCCACAACCGGTGATGAATCTAATTGTGCTGTAGCTATTCCTGTAACAATATTTGTTGCACCAGGTCCACTTGTCACTTGGCAAACTCCTACCCTTCCTGATGCTCTTGCATAGCCATCAGCCATATGAGTAGAACCCTGCTCATGAACACCACCAATGTAACGGATTTGAGAATTTAATAATTCATCACATATTGGGATCACTGCTGCTCCAGTAATTCCAAAGATTGTGTCCACCCCCTCCTTTTCAAGAGCTTTAACATAAGCTTGAGCACCAGTCATCACAACCATTTTGGGAACACCTCTCTAGAAAATTTTTGGCCCTCGAAACCTATGTTAAAATATAAAGGTTTTGATGATAATTTATTAAATGAGAAAACGATTCCCCATTCATTTCTCCTCCATGAAAGGAGGCATGACAAAGCAATACCCCATAATTCCATCCTCCATTAAGGAATGTGAACAGAGAATCAAGTAGAGATAATAAAAAGGTTTGGACTAATTTTTGATTATATTTCAATATCTAGAAGTTTTTCAATATCTGTAACTTCAACTTCTTCAGGTTCAATTATTATAGTTCCATTATCAGAGACGAATATTGCTTTACCATGAGCTCTAATAACTGGCATAATCACGTCTGTGTACCCTGTCTCAATAACTGTTTTCAAATTATATGCACATACTGCTTCCATTGGTAAATCAAGGGTTTTATGTAATGCGTATTCATATCTAAGAAGCTCTCTAACTTTTCCTAATTTAAAAAAGCAAGCAGTCTCACCAACCGCATGTGCGCCAAGACCTTTTTCTTCGAAATTTTTTAAAGCTGATTTCCAATACCCCATAATTTTATCAATATCTACTTTTCCTTTCTCGATATACCACTCATCATATTTTTTTATTATAATGTTTTTTGAAAGCTCATTTGGCTCCACATCGATTCCAATATTTTTTAAATCTTGTCTAATAGCATCATATGTTTCATCAAAGTAGATGTAAATTATGCCCTTACAATTTTCTAATCCTTCTGCAAGAAAAGAATATAAAAAATTTTTTTTGCTTTGGATTGAATCATAAAATAAGACAACGTGATTAGTGTTTTTGATTGAGCTAAGAACTTGTTTGACTGAATCCGTTGACTTCATCAAACATTAGGTATCATTAGAGCTCATAATTTTTTCCTATAAAAAGCTATAATTGAAGAATTTTTTCAGTTATTTTGGAAATGTTGGACTCTGAGATTAATTGAATTCTATACAACTCAGCCAATCGTTTCTCTTCAGCTTTGAAGCTTTCCCATGAAAGTAATACCAATTTAAAATTATTTAATTCATTTCTATTAGCTCCTAAAACTAGGATCTTATTAAAAACATCCTTCTCTGTAACAATATTTATACATAATGGTTGGCTTGAAACCCTTTTTGTTATAATTAATTCAAAAACATGTTCTTTACCCACTGAATCTATGATTTTTTCGTTTTGAAGAATTTTTTCAATTGCATTTTCACCCATTTTTAGCAATGATTGTTTAAGAGTATTCATTAAATTCTTTTGTTGTATCCATTTAATCTGTGATTCCAGTTCTATACCTCGCTTCCAATATTCTTCATACACAATTCCTAAGGTTTCAACATGTGGGAGTATGTTTGACCAGACAATATTCCTCCCAGTCTCTGATAAGGGGTATATTCTGAGCAATTCTTTACCATCTTTAAAAACAAGTTCAAGATTAAATTCTGTAAAACTCTCTTTTATCTGCACAATCTTGCTTAGCATGGATATGTCGTCTAGATTAAACTCGTCAACATGGGTTAGGAGTCTAACTTTAACTCCCTTCTTAGCAGCTTCTTCTAGGTCAAAATAAGATAATGTTATGCTTCTTAGATCATTCACCAGGATATCTAATTTATTTGTACTCTGTTTCACCATTTCTCGAATTTTGGAGTAACCTTCCTCAATATCGTGAATTGTCTGGAGTGTTGTTGGAAGTATACCTGTTTCTAAATACTGTATCCTAGCATCTGAATCTGTTGACAGATCCCAAACAGCTTCATAAAAAATCCTCATAGCAACAACAAAATTCGAGGCTGTTGTCCATAAACCAACATCTGATTGGGTTGTAAAGTTTATTGACTCTTCCATTGAAGTTGTTGTTAAAGCCTCTTTTTCATCAATTATCAAAGATCTAATTGGAGTAGGTAATTTTAGGTGTCTAACATTTGCACTTGTATTATATGCTTCAACTTCACTTATAGTGTCTTTTTGAATATCTGTTAAAATTCTTATTCGAATATTTTTCTTTAAACACGCTTTTAACTGGTCCTCAAGACCCATATAAGAGAGGCGGTTTAAGTCGTTAACAGTTGTAACAAGATAAATGTTTTTAGACGCTCTATTACACATTTGTAACATTAAATCGTATATCTCTTGTCTGCCTTGGTAAATTCTAAATCTTGGTTCTTCGAGTTGTTGAGAGTTAGTTTTAATTATTTTTTTCCATTCTTCTATTATATTAGATTGATTTTTTTCCATATTACTTAACTGCATTTTCGTTTCGGTTAATTGGCGATTTATCACAGCTTCCAATGGTGAAGCTACAAATTTTATTGGCCTGCTAATAGTACTTTGGATAAGTCCTTTTTTCTCAAGTGATTTTAAGGTTCTATATGCTTTCATGCGATTAAAATTAAATTTTCTAGCAATTACTCTGGCTGGAGCAGGTCCGATCGATGATAAAAAAACATAGATTTCAGCTTCATGAGTATCTAAACCATAATCAACCAGTTTTTGAGTCAACAAACCATTGAACCTGTTTTAAGTTATATGGACTATAAATCTATAAAGTGTTCGTTCATATGTTACGTATACATTGCACGTTCATATGTTACATAACTCTTTTTTTCAATACAAAATTAGTTAACATATTTAGAAGAAGATGAAGAGGCTAACAATTAAAAGTCAAGATCGTGTTTGGCCTACAGTTATTTGGCAAGGTACAGAACTTACAATATTTTATTTAGGTGAAAAAGAAGACGAAGTAAAAATTAAAGAAACCCATGGAATTGATTTCGAAGAATTATTCCTTCATCTTGACAAGGGTGGTTCAATATTTATTACAACCAGACCTATCACTGAAACTACAACTACTCTCTTTGACGAACAAAATCCAGTTTCAAAGCCTCTTTTAAAAGACCTGTTATAGGAGGTAAAAATGTGTCAAGTAAATTTGAGAATTCATGCCCAAAATGTGGAAATAAGAATATAATAAAGGATCTAGAAATTGGAGAAGAAGTATGTAATGAGTGTGGTTTAGTAATTTCCGATTCAATTGTAGATGCTGGGCCTGAATGGAGAAGCTATAATGGCGATGATAAAAATTCGAGAACCCGTACTGGTATAGGGTTAAATCCGACCCTATTTGATATGGGATTATCAACACGTTTTACTACAAACCGAGATGCGACTGGAAAACTACTCAACTACAAAACTGTTGACAAAATGAATAGGCTTCAAAAATATGATAATCGTTCTAAAGTAAATGATTCTCAAGCACGAAACTTAAGCATTGCATTACCTGAACTTGATAGAATTGCTGCATTATTACATTTGTCAGAGTCAGCACGTGATTACTCCGCTCGTTTATATAGAAAATCCCTAAACCAAGACATGATTAGAGGTAGATCCATCGACTCGTTTGTCGCTGCATGCATTTATGCTACCTGTAGATTACAGAACATTCCAAGACCTTTAAAGACAATTTCAGCTGCAAGCACGCGAGATCATGGAGAAATTGCTAGAACTTATAGACTATTAATTAGAGAATTAGGTTTAAAGATGCCTATTGATGATTCATTTAAATTTGTTTCTGGCATCTCTTCCAGATTGAAAGTTAAAAGAAACACTGAGTTACGAGCTATTAGCATTCTTTCTAAAGCAAATGAGAAACAGGGATTAACTGGTAAAGAGCCACGAGGCATAGCAGCTGCAGCATTATACATAGCATGCCTTGAAAATAAAGAACGTAGAACACAAAAACAAGTAGCACAAGCTGCGGGAACAACAGAAGTAACTCTACGTAATAGAATGAGAGGACTTGAAACCGTTATTTACGGAATAGTTATCGAACCACAATCTGCAGATCAGTATGTGGTTCAATAATAAAAAAATAAAAAAACCTATTTTTCTAAACCACTCATCTTGCGTACCTGTTTGCCAACTTTTTCTATCTCTAGATTATCGCATTCCTCAACTAGGGCTCTGAATTTTTTACTGCCTTCTTTATATTCCTGCGTCCATGATTTGGCAAAAGTACCGTTTTGGACTTCTTTCAGAGCTTTTCTCATGTTTTGTTCCACGTGGTCATCAACAATCATTGGGCCAACTGTTAAGCCACCCCACTTAGCTGTATCACTGACAGCTCTGTACATTCCACTGATTCCACTTTTGTATATTAAATCAACAATAAGTTTTAGCTCATTACATACTTCAAAGTAAGCTAATTCTGGTGGGTATCCTGCTTCAACAAGTACTTTGAATCCTCTTCTAATTAACTGATCCGCTCCCCCACAGAGTACTGCTTGTTCTCCGAATAGGTCACTCTCTGTTTCATACTTGTATGTTGTTTCTATAACGCCTGCTTTTCCGCTTCCTAATGCTTTTGCTATAGCTAATGCAGTTTTCAAGGCGTTTCCAGTTGCGTTCTGATGTACTGCAACTAATGCTGGTACGCCAAAACCGTTTTCATATTGGCGTCGCATTTCAGGACCAGGACTTTTTGGTGCAACCATAATTACATCAATGTCTTTAGGCGGTTCAATAACACCGAAATGGATATTGAAGCCATGAGCAAATTGGAGCGTCTTTCCTTTAGACATCCCTAAACTGACTTCTTCATTCCATACTATTGGTTGAGCCATGTCTGGAACTAGCATTAAAACAACATCCGCTGCTTTCGCTGCTTCAATTACTGTCATAACTTTTAAGCCATCAGCTTCTGCTTGTTTCCAGCTTTTTCCTGATCTTAGACCAATAACCACATTTACACCAGACTCCTTCATATTGAGAGCCTGAGCGCGTCCTTGGCTACCATAACCAATGACTGCGACTGTTTTTCCTTTCAATACTTTTTCATCTATATCATTATCGTGGTAAACTTTCACCATTTTATTCTGACCTCTTTAATTTCAACCGTCCGCGTTCAAGAGCGGTTATCCCTGTTCGGCTCATCTCTTCTACACCAATGGATTTAACCTGTTCGAGGAAATTATCCAGCTTTTCTGGTTCTCCTGTAACTTCTGCGATTACACTCTCTGGCTCTATATCTAAAATTAATCCATGATAACTGTTTATGTGAATAAGAGCTTCTTCTCTTGCCATAGGGTCAACTGTTCTAAGTTTAACTAACATAAGTTCCCTAACAACTGTCCTCAGTTGATCTAATCGTTTTACTTCTATGACATCAACCATTTTATCCAGCTGTTCGACAACTTGGTTGAGCGCCCGCCCCTCGGCTTCTATTGTGATAGTAATTCTACTGACATGATCTTCTGCTCCACCAACACTGATGCTGTTTATGTTAAATCCGCGACGACGGAACATGTTAGATATATTGAAAAGTACTCCTGGCTTATCTTCAACTAAAAAAGCGATTATGTTTTGGTTTGCCATTTTTATGCCTCCATTAATGCGTCTTTTAATCCCATTCCGGGGGGTACTATTGGTAGAACATTCTCTTCTGGGTCAATGGGTACATCGATAACTGTAGCTACATCTGATTTTATTGCTCGATTTAGGGTAGTTTCCAGATCCTTATAGCTCTCAACTCTAACGCCTTCAGCACCATAAGCTTCAGCAAGTTTCACGAAATCAGGGGTTCTCTCTAATTTAACCGCTGAATATCTGTGATTATAGAATAATCGCTGCCATTGGGCAACCATACCCAACATCCCATTATTTAATATTAATACAATGACTGGAAGATGCTCTTTTACACTTGTAGCTAAATTATTCTCAGTCATTCCAAAACTTCCGTCACCAGCAATGTCAACTACAGGGGCCTCTGGTCTCGCAGTCTTGGCACCGATTGATGCAGGGAAGCCCCAACCCATTGTACCTAAACCACCACTCGTCATGAAACTACGTGGTAGATACGCATCATAATGGAGTGCAGCCCACATTTGGCATTGGCCAACTTCCGTGGTAACAATTGAGTCTCTAGGGAGTACTCTTCTCAAAGTTTTAATAACTTCAGGTGCTTTCAAATAGTCTCCGTTTGTTTTGGATACTCCATTTACTTCTCTTAACTCTTGGCACTTCTTTCTCCAATATTCATTTGTTGCTGTGTTAGAGCGTAGTATGTTTAGATGACGTAGAATTTTCTGTAAACTATTTTTGGCATCTCCAACGACTCTTGTAACTGTTTCAACGTTTTTATCTATTTCACTGCGATCAATGTCGACGTGAATGATTTTAGCGTTTGGAGCAAAACTACTGATTGCGCCTGTGGTTCTATCACTTAAACGAGCTCCAACAATAAGTAAGACATCAGCTTCTGGAACCATTGTATTGGCAGCGTAAGTCCCATGCATTCCACATAAACCAAGGCTTAAAGGATGATCCGCGGGGAATGCTCCTTTTCCCATCAAACTTGTGGCGGTTGGAGCCATTAAATACTCACTAAGTGCTACAAGTTCACTGCTGGCTCCACTACTAATTATGCCTCCACCAGCGATAATTACTGGTTTATTTGCCCTAGCCAATAAAGTTGCAGCCCACTCAACTTCTCTCCGATCCGGTTCATATACTGGTCGATAACCCCGGAAGGATATTGTCTCAGGGAACTCAACATCCATTTTTTCTGTGGTCACGTCTTTGGGTAAATCGATTAAGACTGCACCGCGTCGACCTGTATTAGCAATATGGAAAGCTGATTTAACTGCATAAGGTACTTCAGCTGCACTCCTTGCTTGAATATTATATTTTGTAACAGAAGCTGACACACCAATAATGTCTACTTCTTGGAAGGCATCAGTACCAATAAGCTCTCTCGCTACCTGACCACAGATTGCGACAACGGGTGAAGAATCGATGTTAGCAGATGCAATACCTGTGACTAAATTAGTTGCACCCGGGCCTGAGGTTGCTAAACACACCCCCACATTCCCACTTGCTCGAGCATAGCCATCAGCCATATGTGCTGCTCCCTGCTCATGCCTAGCAAGGATAAACCTAAGATCGTGGTTAAGCATCTCATCACATAAAGGAATGACTGAACCACCAGGAAGCCCAAAGATGTGTTTTGTTCCCTCTTTCTTAAGGCTCGTCCAGAGTGCCTGTGAGCCATTCATTTCAACCAAATGTAATACACTCCATCACTTTTTTTACAAAAATTAATAATTCAAAACTATTCATCAACGATTTCTGATTTCTGAATGCAAAACAAGAGTTATCAGAGTTAGCTAATAAAACAATACCCCATTTAAAATTCCCCTCCACTGGGAGTTTTTACAGTATCCTGTACCATTCATTTCTCTCCTATGAGGATTAGTATTGGTAACAGCAGAGATGATAGTTAAAAAGGTTTACCCGAAGACAGATAGAAAAAACATTTTTTAGATTCAATCATCAATAATTTATTATGGTCATAACATTTTATTGTAAAATACAATTTAAGTAAAGCTTAATACTCACATTTTAGACCATCCACTGAACGGTCAAATACTTGGTGCAATGAAAATGGCTAATGAAACTCATGTTAATGACAAACATCCAAGAGCTGAATCAATAAGAGTAAGAGAAAAAATTACTAAAGGAGTTGAATCAAAAGTAGTGGCTTTAGCTGGCTTGATTGCTCATGGACGTGGTGAAGCCTTTGATTATATTATTGGTGAGCAAACAACTTCTCCTGGAATGAATGCTATAACCGCTGCAGCGGCGAACCTTCTATTAGCTAAACACCCGGTTCTCTCAGTGAACGGAAACGTTGCTGCTTTATGTGCAAAAGAATTTGTTGATTTAGCTAGAGTTTCAAATGCTATGCTTGAAGTAAATTTGTTTCACAGAACACCCGAGAGAGAATATGCAATTGAAAAAGTTCTAAAAGACGCTGGAGCCGAGGAGGTACTTGGTGTAGGTAAAGCATCAACAGCAACTATCCCCGAGATCTTTAGCGAACGCCGTCGTGTTGATCCCGAAGGAATATTGAAAGCGGATGTTGTTTTTGTTCCTTTAGAGGATGGTGATCGAACTCAAAGCCTCGTGAAGCTGGGAAAAACCGTCATCACCGTTGATTTAAATCCCATGTCTAGGACTGCTCAATGGGCTGCAATTACTATTGTTGATAATATTATTCGTGCAATGCCTCTGCTGATAAAGGAAGTTGAGCGCTTAAAATCCTTAAAAATTAGTGAATTAAAAAAGATTAAAAATGATTTTGATAATAAAAAAACACTTTCTGAAGTAATGTTATTGATGGAGCATAGACTTCATAGTCTTGCTGAGAAAGGAGTGTACCTTGAAATCAACAATGCCTAAAAATAAAAGATTCAAGCAGATAATAATTCTTGGTGCAGGAGCCATAGGTAGCTATTATGGTGCTCTACTTTCTAAATATAATAAAGTTCATCTCATAGGCAACAGAGAACACACCGACTCAATAAATAAACATGGATTACAGTTACTAGGAGCAATAAAGGACACATTCGAAATAAAAGCTTCATCAACCCTTAATGAAATCCCCTTAAACTCCTTGTTATTGGTAACAACGAAAGCATACGATCTTGAAGAGTCGTTAAAAATCATTAAAACATGTATTAAAAAAGACACCACAATTCTTCTGCTGCAAAATGGGCTTGGAAACGAAGAATTAGGTTACCAGATTCTAGGTCCTAGTATCAATTTAGTTAGAGGAATTTCAACTGCGGG
>VGJH01000006.1 GCA_016867505.1 Candidatus Bathyarchaeota archaeon | reverse complement strand
ATCATTAATAACTGGTTCACCATAAGTGATTAAAGTTATTGTGCTTTTTACGTACTCAACGCGTCGAATATTGTTAAAAACTACTTCTTTTACTTTATCCATGTTATCTGCTTCTACTTCAACCAGAATATCATATATTCCATAGAGGCTAAAACAAGATTTTATTTCTTTTACGGAGTTTAAGTTTTTTATGACTTCTGGTTCCATCCCTAATTCAGTATTTAATAATATGTATGCTTTCATTATACCCACCTATGGCATCTTTATAGAAAGATATATCATTATTCTTTCAAATTTTGGTTACCTCATTAAAATCCTCATAAAGTACCATTTGTTCGGGTTTTTCGAACAACGGTACTAAAACATAGCATTATTCCAATATTTTACATTTAATAATAAACGGTATGTTTACGAAAAAAAGTGCAATATATTTAGTAGCTAGGTTATTGTTACTTTGTCTTCCCTTAGCGCTTGTTTTTGCATTAAAAATGACGTGAAGTTTTTGATTATCAAATAATGTCAAGAGCTTTTTTAATATTAATTAAATCATTTAATGTTAGTCTAGCGACTTTTTTATTTAAATCGAAATTTAAATTTAGTTTTTGAATAAACTGTTTTGAGTAATTTTTAGTTAAATTGATGTTAGAAGTTTTATAACCACGAATTATTGCTTCTATAAGAGCGTTTTTAATTTTTTTATCACTCTGAAGCAATAAATTTTTAATGATATTTTCTTTAAGATTTGAGTTTTCTTGTGGTTTAACGGTAATTAGGCAAGTTTTAGAAGATGGTGGAGGATAATAAACAGATTCATTGATTTCTTTAATAAAATTTATTTTAAAAAAGAGTTGAGACTCATAACTTAGTTTGCTATAATTTTCTTCTTTTTCGTTCGCTAACAAAATTTTAGCAAATGATAAAGAAACTATTAAAGCTGCAGCTTCAAATTTATACCATTGAAGTCGATGCATAAAAGCTTCCAAAATTCTATAGGGTAAATTTGATACGACCTTGTTACATTTAGGTAACTTGGTTTTCAGAATATCTCCTTCAATAATTTCCAAATTCTTCAAGTCTTGTGTTCTTTCATGGAGTAAAGGAAAGTATTTTTTATTTTTCTCAATTACATATACAAATCCTGAACGTTGAACAAGAGGAACTGTAATATTTCCTGCTCCAGGACCTACCTCAAGAACAACATCGTTAGAAGAGATTTCTATTGAGTCGAGTAACTGAATGACCTCAGTTTCATCAATTAGTTGTTGTTCATCAATTGAAGGTAGAATATTAATATTATATTTTTTTAAAAAATTAAGGGTATTTGATTTCAACAACTTAACCAACTTTAAAGGAGGTATCTTGGTTCTCCTTTTATACTCTTAATTAATTCCATTGCAGCATTGACGTCTTCATCAACGCCTTCGATAATTAATCTAACACTTCCTTCTGCTCCAGCAACACCTCCAGCTGAATATTGTGTTGCTTGAACACCACATAATAATTCAAGGGCTTCAATTTCTGTAAAAATAATTCCAGTAATTGGCCATAATCGTGGACCTTCAAAATCTTCTTCCATTGTAATTCTATGAAGTTCATTTAAATCCTCGTAAACAAGTTTCTCCAATCCTATTGGAATTATTAAACGAATTTGTTTACCAATTATGTTACCAAGGACCGCCCCAACAGTCCCTGCAGTTGATCCACCAATTAATACTCCAGCCATTTGGTTAACATAATCCAACGCGTTTGCTCCTTTAAGGTATACATCTCCCTTTTTCATGTGCTGCACTGCGTTGAAACGATCTAATTCTTTTACAATTTCTCCATTCTTGAATACAACATCAGGCATTGGTTCTCCCGCAGGTTCTTTTGTTTTTTCAGGGATATCCGGAGTAGTTAAACCACTTCTGTATCGCCTGAGGTCAAAACGATCATTCAATAACTCTTGTAAAACATATGCATTGGTTGTGCCAGTACCTACAACCAACATACCATTTTCGAGTGCTGCTTGAACTTCAGGTAAAGCAACTACTCCTTTAGCGATTAATCTCTTAGATTCTGCAACTGTAAGTATACATGTTTTTTTCATATTATCACTGGTAGGTTTAAGACGTCATGATTTAAAAAGTGTGTTTATGGTGGAGTAAATATATTGGAAAAATAATAATAGTTAAGATGTCTGAGGAGCCACTTACCAGAATCAATAAAAATCTAAGCTCTTGGTATGAATCCCTTAAAGATCCCTATTCAAGTCAAGAATCATTGTTAAGAAAATTATTAGAATTATACCAAAACACAGGTTATGGCAAAGCGTATTCAGCAAAGGACATTGACTCTGTCGAGAGTTATAGACAGCATTTTCCTACAGTAAAATATTCTGATCTTGAACCTTGGTTCACTAAAGTTAGAGAGGAACACTACTCAACTTTTCTCAGTGAAGATCCAATAACTTGGGTTATGACAAGAGGTACAACCGGTAAATCAAAAATAATTCCAGTAACTCCATCACATTTACAAGATTTAATAAAATGTGGTTCAAGGGCAGTCCTTAACTTTAGTATGAATAATGGCGGGCTAAAACTACTGGTTGGAAATGTCCTCAACCTTCAGTTTCCTAGCAATATCAATAGAATCAAATCTGGTGGGAAAAATGTTGTTTATGGTTTTAGCTCAGGCACTTATGCAAAACTTAATCCTATGATGATGGGTTTGGGATTAATCCCAAGACAAGAAGAGATTGATGCCCTCGATACTGATTTAACAATTAAAGGCTGGGAGAAAAGATATGAGTATATTTACCAAAAATCGAAGGATAAGGAAGTAGTTAGCATAATAGGAGTAGCTCCAGTTCAGACTGGGTTTGCTAGATATTTATGGAAAAAGCATGGCCTTTATCCTAAAGACATTTGGTCATTAAAAGTGATTTATACTACAAGTGTAGCTAAAATCCCATCATATTACGCGGATATTCTGAAAAAAATGTATGGTAATACCCCGGTAGTAGAAATGTATACTGCTACAGAAGGTGCTTTTGCTCAGCAAAAAGATAATTTTCCATATATTGTACCAAATTATGATACATACTTCTTTGAAGTAAAAGCTGGTTCAAAAATTAAGATGTTACACGAGATGCAACGAGGGGAGTGGGGTAAAATAATTATCTCTACTAGCATGTTACCACGCTATGAAATCGGTGACTTAATCGAGTCGATGGGAAAAAACTATTATAGAGTTTTTGGTAGAGATCGCTTTGAAGTCAAATTAGAACATTGGCTTTATAGAATATTTTTTGGATTATTCCTTTAAGGTCTAGGATTTTTATTCCTGAATCCTAAACCTGTAAGGATTATGTAAAGTGCTAAAATAATTAGAATTAACCCCCACCAATTTCTAAGACCAATTATATCACTTGATCCAATAAGAGCAACAATTATGCCACCAATAAAGAAGCCTTGTGCACTTCGTAAATTACTTGTCTTACTATACATTAGAAGACCTCTAAGGAAGAGGATTAATCCTAAACTAAACAAGAAATGTGACCACCAAGAAGCATATCTAATAAAACCATATTCTCTTAAGAGGAAGCTAACACCTAACCACAATAGAACTAATCCACCCATCAGTGAACTAGATGCGCGATCTTCCTGTTTTTCGTCTTTTTCAGATTTTTCGTTTCTATCATCTTTCTCGTTTTTCTCGTCTCTCTCATCTTTTTCATTTTTTTCGTCACGGTCTTCTTCTCTTCGATAAAAGATATTAGATGTCTTCAACGGCTCACGACAGTAAGGACAAAATTTTGCGTCATCAGCTACTTCCTTTCCACATTTTGGGCAATAAGGCATATTTGCCACCTTAGAGATTCGTAGTATATTGTGTTTAAAAGGGTATCTTTAAAATTGTACTTAATTTTTTCATTAAATTTATTTTATTAGAATATTAAAATTAAAAAAGGGGAAATTTAGAACACGATTTGTTTGAGCTCGTCAGCTTTAAGGTATTTTTCCCATTTTGCTGTAGTATATACCTGAATCTCATTCACTTCGGTTTCTGTCATGTGTCTGAAACGTGCTTGAGGTTTCAAGTACTCTGTGATGGGCTTCAGTTCCTTAGGTTTATAATTTAATTTAAAGCTGCTGCCATTCTCAATTTCGTATAGTGGCCATATACCTGACTGAACACCAGATCGTGCAACCTCAATGGTTTTTGCTGGGTCATATCTCCAACCAACGGGACATGGACTCTGAATCAATAAGATTCTGAATCCTTCGATGTCTTTCGCATATTTGACCTTGGCCATGAGATCTTCTGGGAAAGCAACACTTGCTGTAGCGATATATGGAATATTCATTGCAGCAAATGCGAAAGCAGCGTTGATTTTGTGAACAGGACTTCCTCTACTATTTGGACCAACTGCGTCAGTTGTGGTTTCAGCATATTTTGGTGACCCTCCACTGTGTTGACCCCCTGTGTTCATGTATGCTTCATTGTCTTTTGTTACTACGAAGACATTCTCATTTCTTTGTGCTGCAGACATTAAGCCACCAAAGCCAATGTCATATGTTCCACCATCACCGAAGAATGCAATTGCTTTGATATCGGTTCTGCCAAGAGCCTTAAGGGCTCTTGCTGTTCCTGTAAGACATGGTCCACCACCCTCGAAGACTGACCCAGTGCTTGGGGACTTCGAAGATTGGTCAGGACAGCAAGGTATACCGTGTCTGATGACATTAGGGCCCATTACTTTGAATGTGAGCCTTGCAGCCATTGCAGCACCACAGCCTTGACATGTACTACCAGGAGTAATGACTCCTTCCTCTAGGGGAATTTGTGGTCTCGTCATTCTTTCACTCATTTTTCATTACCTCCTTAAACCCAGATCGGATGTGCATCCGCCTTCTTAGCCTTTGCGAATTCAAGAGTCTTCTCGCCGAGTTTGACGAAGTCATTAACAGTGACTTCTTTTCCACTTAGTCCACCGACAAATCCTGCAACCACGGGATATGAACCAGTATCAAATAATGAGTTTTTAATTTCACGATATGATGGTCCACCCATTCCTGGTTGTATGCTTCTATCAAAGACACCAATTGCACTATACTTTCCAGCTAACTCTTGGAAGTCTTTTCTTGGGAATGGTACAAAGCTACGGATTTTTACTAATCCAACTTTTTTACCATCTTTCCAGAGTTTGTCAACTGCTGCTGACGCGCTTCCTGCAACTGTACCCATAGCAGTTAAAATAACCTCAGCCCCTTCAGTCTTATACTCTTGTATCATTCCATTACCATAGCTACGTCCGGTTAATTTTGCCCAATCAGCAGTGACTTCTTTAATAACTGATTCTGCTGCTTCTACTGCACCATGATGGATTTTCCATGCCATATTAGGATCTCCACCACCACGATCACCGCCACCTCTACCTATTGGAGCTTCTGGTGAATCATAGAATAAGCTTCTTGGTGGTTTATATGGTGGAAGCCAATTGTCTATCATGTCTTGTGGTGGGATTTCAACTGGTTCAGCAGTATAACTTAGAACATAACCATCATAGCCAACAGCTACGGGTAAACGAACGCGAGCATCTTCTCCAATTTTATACCCCATGATTGTTGTATCGAGTATTTCCTGAGCATTTTCTACATATAGATGAACCCATCCAAGCCAAGATTGATCCATTAAGTCACTGTGGTCTGGCTGCATGCTTTTTAACCCTCTATGAACCACTGCCATCACTAATGGCGTTCTTCCA
Organism: Candidatus Bathyarchaeota archaeon; assembly: GCA_016867505.1. Taxonomy (GTDB): domain Archaea; phylum Thermoproteota; class Bathyarchaeia; order TCS64; family TCS64; genus UBA8941. The sequence goes on along the minus strand of VGJH01000006.1, from coordinate 10,462 downwards.
CTTGCAGTGTCGTTCATTGGGTGATGCATGAATTGTAATCCAGGTCCAGCTGTACATGTAAAGGAACGTGCTCCAACACGAGCTGCTGCTTGTACAATAATTTGCGCTGATAGTTCACCTTCTGCGTTTACAAACTCGAATCCGGGCATTTCACCTGAAGCGTACAGTTCTGAAAGGTATTCTGTGATTGATGTTTGTGGGGTGATAGGGAATGCTGCTGCAACCTTAACTCTAGCTAATTTGCATGCAACTGCGCAGGCTTTGTTACCAACCATTACTTCATAATCAACCATTTTTCATACAACTCCTACTTCTTTTTTACCTCAACCCGCTTCATTTCGATTGCCTTTACTGGGCATTCATTAGCGCAGACACCGCAACCTTTGCATGAACGCGAAATCATGGCTGGTTTATTGTTAGCAGTCCATTCTAATGCAGCTTCTGGACAGTATATCCAACAGTTTTTACATCCAATGCATTTTTCCTCATCAACCACTGGTTCGAATACACGCCATCCACTGACGTCTTTTAGAGCCCCATATCCACCACTGACAATCTCTACGACTTCTTTTGGAGCTTCCTTGTTTATTGCAGGTACAAGTTCAGATACTTGTTCATAACTTGCTCTCGCAGCAGCAATATTCATGTCACCAATTCTTCCTGGGAAGTATTTGTAAATGGCTTTCTCTACACCCTTCATACTTATTTCTGGGCAGATCTTAGCAAAAGCTCCTAAGATAGCAGTATTAGTAATTGGGCGACCTAAGTGTTTTAAAGCAATTCCTGTTGCGTCAACTGTTGCGATTTTAATGTCACCAGCAAGTGGAAGTTCCTCTGCTTTGAATTTTGTGTTTGCGAGTACCACGCCACCAGGCTTTAAACTGTTAGCAATTATTTGATTCATACTAATGAATTCGTCGAAGCAGATACTGTAATCAGGGGTATGAACTAGTTCTCTCTCCCTGACACGCACATTGTCGATGCGTACATAGGCAGTTAGTGGAGCACCACGCCTCTCCGTACCGTACATTGGGATGGCCTGTGAATACCTGCCATCCTCGAATGCTGCGGCTGCAATAATTCTTGAGGCCGTGACAGCGCCTTGACCGCCTCTGCCATGCAACCTAATTTCAATCACTATTCAATCCCTCTTGTGATTCGTTTACTCTTCTGTCTGTAACGTTAAAAGAGTAACGATTCTCATTTGATGCACATTAAGGTTATTTAAAGATTGACCTATAAACCATATGAAAAATAAAATTATTGATAATAGTTCAAATGAATAAAAAGTTTAATAAAATAAAAAAGAAAGAGCGTTTATTCTTCAATGATCTCTACATTTGCTCTCGGGACAATTACGCGTTGACCATTTTCGAGTTCTGCTTCAAGAACACGAACATAACTTCCTGATTCCATCATTTGAAGTTCTACTGGTAAGCTAAGGACTTTAGCAATTGCACCAAAATAAGGTTCACGGATAATCCTAATTAGAGTACCTGAAACCATGCCATCACTAAGTTCAGCGCCGGTCTTACTAATCCTATTCTCATGTGGAATGATTACCTCTGGTCTAATGACACCAGCTCTAATTTGTGTTTCACCATTAATGCACGCTTTCTGTCCATCGTATTTTTTAAGAATTTTAAAAGTATTCAAGTGCATATTCATGTTTCCAAAGCCTTCGGTAATGATCATTGTTATTCCTTCTTCTTCACCGGTGATTGCTACACCAATTTCATAGCCCATGAATTTAACGAGTTCATCACTGTTAATTCCACCTCCAATTATCCCAGCGGCACCTATTTGAATTGCCTTACGTAATGTATCTAATTTGACTAATGAACCAGCAACAATGATACAGTCTTTCATATCAGGAGTAATTTGATCAGCACTTAGAACATCTTTAGCTGATTCTACTGGAACTCTGAGTTTTCCAAATTTTTCACCACCAATGCCAAAGATACCTTGAATGAAAACACCGTGAGTTTCGATTACTGCACCCTCTCGAGGCATGACTTCTTTGACTTTACCAGGAACATACGCATCAATATAGACGGGCACAGGTAATCCAGTTATGATTATCTGCCCTGTTAGCGGTGACACGGTTTCAATTGTTCCTTCTAAAGGTGATTCAAGACTCTTTTTGATTAATCCGAAGAAAGCAGTGTATTTCGCAATGGTTTCACCTTTATTAACTTTTGATCCAACGGGTTTTAGCATGCATTCTTGAATGACGTCTGGTACAACACCCCACATATTTGCAGCATCTACGATGTATGGATCACCGGGCACAAAAGTTTGAGCTACCCGTGTATCGTTTTTAACATCATCATTAGTTTTTACTAAAATCTCGCCTAAGATTGGTAATTTTCTCTCTTTCTCAACAACTTCGGATTCTTTAATTTTTAATCCCGGAGTATATGCGAAAGCTTGTGTGCTGCTTTTTTCTCCTTGTTCTTCTACTTGTTTTTTAGGCATTTTTTTATACCTCCTTGAAGGTTTTTTCGAGGTCAACCCCAGGATATAGGTTGACTTTATTGAACCAGTTTAGTAGTTGTTTTCTTCTTGCATTAATTTCGGTTTCAATCTGCAATGGTCTTCCTCGAGCATCCAGAACAATTCCAACAACGCCACCCATTGCTACATCATTTTTTACATTAGTGGGTCTCATTTCGGCGTTGTAACCAATTTCAAAATCCTTCTGTGTAGTAATTGATAATTTCGCTTCTTGACCTTCTGCTAATGGTATTCTCTTAATTTCACCGAATTTTAAACTCTCATTAAGAACAGTCCCATCAGGCAATTCGATTTGAACATTTATACATGGAGCCCCAGCTTTACCAACGCCTCTTGGAGCTACAACTGTACCCATTTTAACTAAGCAGTCTTTATCAAATATTTGTAGAGCTGCTTCCTCATGAACTGTTGATAAAACACCAAGATGAGGCATCATAAATACAGAATCTTGGAACATGTAAGTTACGCCTTCAGGTTGGAATGCGTCTGTTAGAATTTGTAGACTTTGAACTCGGTCCGGTGCATGGCTTAGTAATCCACCAGTACCAGCAATGCATCCAATTTGCATCATATCTATATAAGTATCTTTTACTACAGCGTCAAACATCCATCCAAAGTCATCGTGATATTGTTTAGCTCCTTTAAGTCTAGTAGCAATGCTTTTGTGATGTCTTAAACCTAGACGCAGAGCTTCTCGTGCAATGCTATGCTCAATAATTAGTTCTTCAAGTGTTTGAGGAATGGTTGTTGGACGAATCATTTTATTCATTAATCTATTTCTAAGGTTTTGTTCAGATAATTTGAAAGGCATCCAGCGCATTACATTATCGATTCCGGCTTCTTTCAATACATTAGTAATACTATAACTCATTCCGAGGTTAGCAGAGACACTTCTTACAAAACGACCTTCCCAAACTGAGTAGACGTTTGTTGTTGCTCCACCAAGACCCACGCCAAGGCTATATTTTTTATAATTTTTTTCAAGCAATTGAATTGCCATGCCTTCTGCTGCAGGGGTTGGCATAATATCAATGCTTGCCCATTTCATTAATTTATTATAACCAGGCGCGTGGCTCATGACATGTTCCATGAATAGTTTATGTATTGCATGTCGAGCGGGCTCATTATTTTCAATCTCTAATGTGGGTCTAATGTTTTCCACACAAGTTAATGCGAAACTTCCTTTAGCTAATTCTTCAATATATTGTGCTGCTTTATTGTTTCCAGCATATACAAAAGGTAACTCATATCCTATTCCTAACCGAGGTTTAGGTTGAGCGCTTTTAATTAACTCTGCCAGTTCCATGACGTGTTCAACATCTCCTCCATCAGTACCTCCAGCGAGGAGAATCATATCTGGTCTTAAACTTCTTATACGTTTAATTTTCTCGTATGGTTGCCTTCCATCATCAACCGATAATGCATCCATAACAATAGCACCAGCACCTAATGCTGCTCTATTAGCACTTTCTGCGGTCATACTTCTTACCAGGCCACCAACCATCATCTGAAGACCCCCACCAGCACTACTGGTTGTACAGTAGAGATCTACACCCTTTTTCCCATCGTAAGGGATTATTACACCAGTACCATCGGGTTTCAATATTTGATGGCCAGTAATTTCCTCAACTTCTCTTATGGCATTCATTACACCCATAGTGACATCTTCAAAAGGTGCTTCAACAGTTGTTGGTGCTTCTCCTGCTACAACGAAACGCCAACTATCGCTTTTTTTAGCAAAGAATCGGGCTTTAGTCGTAGTGCTACCAACGTCAGTAGCCATTATGTACTGCATTTCTTTTGTTGGTTTTAGCATGGTAATCGACATAACTATACTTGTTTCCTATTAAGGATTATTTTTTTTCATTTTATGATTATATAAAAATTAGTATTTAGTAGAGTAGACTAACTAAGGTTAAAAGAAATTTTTACAAAATGTTATGTTAATATTAACAATAATAATTCAGTTTTATAATGTTTTTAATAGCGATTATGTGTTTTGAGTATAAAATTTTTTAAACGCATCAGTCTTACATGATACTGCGATTGAAAATGGTCGCTATTAAAACACAGTTTTGGATGGAATTTGTCTGGTATGTTATAATGTTTACAACAGTGTACTACTACTTACGTAAAGTCGAAAAAAACGAGACTTTACCTAAACTAAGAATAATGCCTGCAACATTAGCAATTGAAGAAGGTGTTGGGCGTGCATTGGAGATGGGTAAACCAGTCCACTACTCATTAGGTAGTGATGGTGCCCCCATTATGTCTAGCTCAGTTGGAACCACCATTGCAGCCCTAGCTGTCTTAAAATATACAACAAGACTTGTAGCGAAATATGGAACAAGAATGATCATGCATCTACCAAGCCAAGGAGAATCAATTCCTATGATTGAGGGTGTCATCCGCGAAGGCTATGTAGAGGCTGGCAAGCCGGATTCGTTCCAAAGAGGAGACATGCATTATTATGGTTATCTAACAGCTGCATTCTCTCCTGGGGTTTATACGAGTTTTGTGCGCGAAGGCGTCGGTCTTTTCATGCACGCTGGTAGCGTAATCACTTACGAGTTCCCAATACTTGAAGCGGCAAAAATCAATAACGCTATTGTTATTGGTGGAACTCCAAGGTGGACAGCAACCTACATCTTCGCCATGGCGTGTGATCATATGTTCATTGGTGAAGAGTTATTAGCTGCAGGAGCTGCTTTAAGTGAAAACAAATATCTCACAAGCAGCATTGTAAGTGAAGAATTATGGAAATACATTGCAGTTGTTCTACTTGTTGGTGGATTAATTTTACAATGGTTTGTAGGTATTCCTTTTAAAGGTCTTGCGGGGTTGTAAAAATGGCATCAAGAAATTTTATTAGAAGAGATTTACCTCTTATAATGGTCGCAGTAACAGCCTTTCCAATCCTATTAAACAGGTTCATTGATGATCCTAGTCTCTTAAACTACTGGACTACTCTGGGTAGTTGGACGTCTTATATCTCAATGATTGCGTGGGGTCTTGGTGTTATCTACTTATTTAATGGTGAATACCATTCAATGCAGATGAATAGAAATAAGGGAATCGTACCAGTTCTTATGTTTGGAATCCTTGTAGTTTTCTCATTACTTCTTGTAGCTTTGTCAATAATGTACGCAGATTGGGGTAAAATGCAACTTGGAGTTACACACCCTAGTTATGTATGGTGGTATAATGGCTTCTATGGAGCTCAGAGTCAAGCATTCTATGGTTTAATGTTCCTTTACTTAATGTCAGCTTCATATAGAATGTTAAGGTTCAGGAACTTGGAAGCTTCAATTCTATTACTCTCAGGAGTAATCTATACACTCCGTAATACTCCAATTTTCAACCTATACTTCCCATGGATGCTACCCCTTGGTGATTGGATAAACAATATTGGTTATACTGGTGGTTATAACGCCGCACTAATCTGTATGGCTTTTGGTTCACTGCTTGTAGGATGTAGGCAATTGCTTGGAAGAGAAAGAACTGCTGTGGAGGTAACGGCTTAATGGCTTTATCTAAACTAGGAAAAATCGATTATAGACTTATTTATGCATTTATGACAATAATTACATTTATTCCATTACTTGTACCAATTGGTATTCCTACAACTGTTGGTAGTAGTGTTAAAAACTATGTAGCTAAAATTAGATCATACCCAGCAGGGTCAGTTGTATTAACATCATTTTCAGGATACATAACAATGCTTCCTGACGTTGAACCAATATATGTAGCAACTTACAAGCTCCTATTCGCACAAAACCTAAAAATATTAATTCTACTTTCCGATGTTGATGCACCAATTGTTATTAATCAAGTATTAAGTAAGGTTGGTGCTGCTGGAAAAGTAGAAGGACGAGACTATGTCATTTTCCCATATATGGCAATGGATGAAGCTGCTCATGTTGTCTTCACTAACAGAATTAGAGACTATTTCACAACGGACAGGAATGGAAATTCACTTGATGATGCTGTTAAAGTACCTATGATGAAAGATATTAAAGATTACCACGATATTGATCTTTATGTTAGTGGGGGTATGTCAGCCAGGTATTGGAATTGGTGTGGCATACCCTTGGTATCTTGGGGAACTGGTACAGGACTCTTACCTTTTGTAGGGCCATTTTATGACCCAGAAAGAGGCCCTATTTTCGGTTTTGTTGGTGGAGCTTCACAGGGAGGAGAACTGGAAGTTTGGACAGGATATCTTGGAGACGGTATTAAAACAAACGATGCAAAGAATCTAGGAATAATTACATTATGTGTAATTATTATTGTTGGTAATCTTTCAATGTTAGGAAAGGAGGAGAAAAAGTAAATGGCACTAACAATTCAAGACACGCTGTTCTTGTTTATCCAAATGTTCATGGTAGCGTGCGTATGGTCTTATCTATACAAAACAGACAACATATTTGCCAGAGGCGCTGCTCAGATAGTTATATCAATTTCAACAGTTCACTTTTTATTAGTAAACATTAACCGCATCTATTTACAAATATTGGTACCAATTGCTAATGGTACAAAAATAATTAATATTATACCCGTGCTCTGTGGCATTCTCTTCTATACAAGATTATGGAAGGGGAAGGGCTGGATTGCTAGTTACTCATACTCCTTATCGCTTGGTATCGGTATGGGTTCACTTTTCACAACATATATTGCCAGTAACCTGTTGACACCAATTAACAGAGCCATTACACAAGTAGCTGGAGCAAAAACTCCTTTCGATCAAGCAAGTGCGTTATTAGCCTTCGTTGGTACATTATGTGCGTTAACTTATTGGTTGTTTACAGTAGAATTAAAAGGCCCATTAAGATACATTCTTGTATTTGGGCGTTTATTCTTGATGTCATCAATAGGTGTATTATATGCACAAGATGTTGTCTGGTCACAGAGCTTGTTCATTGGCGCATCAGATAAATTCCTAAAGTTCTTCAGAATGGTGTTCTTTGGCGCATTAGCCTAAAACTCCTTTTCCACTTTTTTAAAATTTTTTTTAATTATTTTTTCTGCTTTCTAGCTTCTTTTTCTTTTCGTTTCTTTTCCAGTTCAGCCATTTTCTTAGTTTCAATTATGTTTAATAATTTATCTATGTTGGCGGATTCTTGAAAGGCTACGAAAAAATCATCAAGGGAGTAGCCAATGATGGGTATTAAAAAAGCTAAACCTGTTGCTACCATTTTACCGCCCATATAAGAAAGAGGTTTTACTGATTCAAAGAATAGCATTGCTGGTTCTACCATATCATATTTAAGAATAGCTTCGGCGGTTTTTTCGACTATTGCATTAATTTCTTCGTCTGTTCGGGGTTTCCACAGGAATGGCACGTTACATCCTATGAGTTTAAAGCAAATCTTCCTTATAATATATTATCTAAATGAAAAAAATTAGGTAGTTTTCTTCCAGTTTTCAAGCTGTTTATCAATATCTGGTTGATATGCAATGATACCGCCCTGAACCAGTTTATCGAATTCTTCTTGATTATATCCAAGAAGCCCCATAATTATTTCTCTTTGATGCTGACCAAGAAGAGGCGCAGCGGATTTTACAGTACCCGGAGTCTTGCTCATTTTAATCGGGAAATTAACTGCTTTAGTTTTACCCATGATTGGGTGATCAACTTCTGTAATCATTCCTCTAGCATTTATATGAGGATCTTTAGTTGATTCACTTGCATAATAGACTACAGCGGTTGGGAATCCTAGTTTAGCGAAATAGTGGAATGCTTCTTCACGAGTCATGTTTTCAACTTCCTTCATAACCATCTCTTTTGTTAGTTCTTCAACACCGAATTTTGCTCTTAAAGCATCAAAGGCTTTTGCACGTAATCCTGTCGTCATAATGTAACCATCTTTTACTTTAATGTAACCGGAGACTTGGCTAAGGGGGTCTTGTTGTCGTTGTTTTCTTCTCTCTTCGTCTTCTTTACGTCTCTCTGCCTCTGTTTTTCCACTTAACCAATATGTAGTTGTGCCAGTGTTATAACCAAACATACAATCATACTGAGCCACATCTATTTTCTGTCCTTCACCCGTTTTATCACGGTATCTAAGAGCTGCAAGGATAGCCATTGCTGCCATTGTTCCTGGTGCAGTATCACCTAAAGCACCAACTAGACTTTTGGGTGGCCCAAGCGGGTCATCACGGTCTCCTTGTGCTCTTGCCCAACCAGCAAAAGCTTCTGCAATTACAGCATAACTACTATATTCTCTGTATGGCCCAAAGTCACCAAACCCAGAAAGTTGAGCATAAATAATGTTTGGTCTAAGTTTAACACATTCTTCATAACTTAATCCCATTTTTTCCATGGTTCCAGGAGCAAAATTATTAATTATTATGTCGCTTTTTTTGATTAGCTCCTGCATTAATTTCAATCCTTCTGGTGTTCTTGTATTAATAGCTAGGTCTTTTTTGTTAAGATTCAAGTGGTGAAAAGTCGGTGCAGCACCACCATACATTTGACCAAATTCTTCAATTCTACCCAAAGCACCCCAAGGAGGTTCAACTTTTATGACTTCTGCACCCATCTCTGCAAGCATCATAGTACACCAAGGACCAAACCAGACATGGGTTAGATCAATAACACGAATATCTTCAAGAGGACTTTTCATTGCCTATCTTATGAAGTAAGTGGCTTTTACTTAAAATGTTTAAGATCAAAAATGTTGTTTTATAATAAAAAAAAATAATTTAATATCAAAAACATAGGCGAAAAAAATTGTAATTAAATTTATTTTACTAATTTACTTTGCAGGATTTTTGCCTTAGCAATAACTTCCTTAAGATCAATTATTGTTAAATTTTTAGGGATATACAAGGGATTTAAGACGTCGCCTTCATCGAAACGATCCCAAGAGATGGTTCTCATATCATCTTCTAATTCTTTCCAAAGAGGCGAACCAGGATAAGGTGTACATACAGAATATGTGAATGGGAGAGCTAACTCCTCAATTAATGTCAAAGTTCTATTCTCAGATTCGATTGAACTGCCAGGTAATCCAATTATGAAGAAAATATTTAATTCGTATCCAATCTTACGAGTAATTTTTATTGCATCTTTTACTTGTTTAACTGTAATACCTTTCCTAATTGTTTTAAGGACAGCATCATCTCCAGATTCAACACCTAAATGTATTGAATAAAATCCGGCATCATACATGACCTGCATTAATTCTTCTGTTACGTGATCTATTCTCATTCCATTTACTAAGCTAAAAGTCATGTTTAATTTTTTTTCGCGAATTAGCTTGCATATTTCAAAAACACGTGGTTGGTTGTGAGTGAAGTTATCATCAACAATCTGAAGTTCATTAAAACCCATTGTTTTAAGCTTCTCCATCTCAGTAACAACATTTTCAGGGCTTCTTGCTCGATGTTTTAAACCATTATTAACTCGTGTACAGAACGTGCATTGATGTGGACAGCCTCTGGAAGTAATCATTGAACCTACGGGTTTTTGTTTCGCTTGAAAGTTTTTTGAGTATTTAATATATTCACTAACAGGAAATAGGTGTCTGGCTGGAAAAGGAAGATTATCTAAGTTTTCAACATATACGGGCTCTGGAACACCATATAAGGCACCATTTTTTCTATAGATTATTCCTTTCATATTCATTAATTCAGAATGCTGGTTTTTCAAGTAAAGACTCAGAAATTTTGGGAATGTTTCTTCGCCTTCACCAATTATTGCTGCGTCTAATGCTTTACATTCTTCTAAGGTTCTTTGAGGAAGCTCTGATACATGGGGCCCACCCAAAATTATTGGGATTGATTTATCTTCATTCTTCAAGGTTGTAGCTAAATCGAATATTCTAGGAATTGTCCAGGTTAAAGCCGTTAGTCCAATGGCGTCAGGATTTAATTTTAATATATTTTTTTTCACTCGTTCAACATTGAAGTTAGTTTTATCCATAAAAGTACAGTCTAAAAT
>VGJH01000005.1 GCA_016867505.1 Candidatus Bathyarchaeota archaeon | reverse complement strand
AGCAGGTATGCCTTCATCAAGTGCAGGACTAATGCGGTTTTTCCAAGATGAAAGTCATGGACCAAAACTAAGACCAGAATATGTAATGGGAGCATCATTTGTATTAATAATATCTGTAATTTTAGCAAAGATCTTTTTGACAGGCTTAATTGTTTAATAATTCAATATAATATTAAAAGAATTATTGATTATTCTTAAATAACTTTATGTTATAAAATCTCAACTAAATCATTTAACAATGAAAATTATCCAAGTCTATTATTTTTAATTCTTAAAGATTTTATATATGATTTGTATCTCATCCGGTGGGCCATAATGATTGATGATTATTCAAATACAGTAATTATCAGTTCAAAACCCATTATGAATTATGTTGTTGCCTCGATAACATTATTTAATCAAGGTGTTGAAAAAGTCATTATTAGAGCCCGAGGTAGACACATCTCTAAAGCTATCGATGTGACAGAACTTTTAAAAAATACATTTTTTAAAGGAGTAATAATTGAGGAGATCTTGATAGGTACAGATATTCTTCATAGAGATGATGGAAAAAAAGTAAACATTTCTAGCATTCAAATAAATTTGGTAACTAAAATCTAATAACTATTTTTTTAGAATAGTAATTTTAGTAAAAGTATTTGAGGAGACTTGTAATAATCCATCGAAGGGTTCTCTTACATTACAATTTTCTAACAAAATTTTAGAACCAATTGTTAATCCCTCAATAAATTTGCCTTGATCTCTCCAAAGGCTAACTCTTGCTTCTCCTGTTCCATCATCAATCCTAAAGGATACTACAGGGGTTGGCCCTCGCAGAGTGTTTACTTCTCTAGTAACTGGTTCATCAAGTAGTTGTCCTTGTATGGTAATGTTTTTTTGGCCTTCAATTAAATCCTTTATTTGTGTAACTCGATCTTCTGGGTTAATAATTTCGATTTTAATTTCTTCTGGGTTGATTCTTAATCGACCAGTTCTACCAACATTTAAATCGATTCCAGCGGTACCTGCCCGTGTGTATCCATTTTCTACTGCAATTATTGTGTCTTTAGAAATATCTTGTAGAATATTTATATCATCATCCCATAGACTGAGCCTAACAATACCAGTTTCATCTTGTAAAACCACTGATGCAACTTTTCCTTTTGTACCATCTCTACGCGTAAATTCTCTTGGATCATTAATTTGGATAACACGACCGCTCACACTAACACTTCTTAAGCCTGCTTTAAGTTCAGATATTTTAACATAACCAGAAGCAGATTTAATTGGCATCACGCCAGTAGCTATGATTTCAACTTCAGATAACCTAGATAAATGAACTTCATAACCTCCACCTTGACTTGATCGTGAAGTCCCACCAAATATTCTAATTCGCGTACCTTTTTCAATAGATGCTAATTCATCAACCTTATCATCCCATAAAACTATGGGAATTTGGGATCCTCCTTCTTCCATTATTATTCGGGATACTTTTCCATCAGTTCCATCCTTTCGAGTAAAAATTAAAGAAGGTGACTTATCAACGATTACGCCTTCAATATTTACAGTTCCTAAAGAATTGACATCTGCGGGAGTTTTAAAAAAACTGCTAACATCTGGAAATTCAACATCAATTGCATCAAATGGTTCTAAATAGACTTGACCACGACCACTGACGTTTAATTCTAACTCTCCACCAACTTGACGCTCTCTGCTATATCCATGTAGAATCCTAATAATTTTCCCTTTAACAATTTTACTAGCAATTACATGATCCGCTCTTTCATCCCAAAAGACGACCGGTACTACACCAGTTGAATCACCTAATAATAATCTAAGAACCTTGCCTTGTCTACCATCTGATCTATTGAATATTCTTGGAGGGAAAAGATGAACCACTAGCCCAGTTACTGATACATCATTTAAGCCAGAGGTTAAACTACCAATTTTCAATTTTGCTTCAATTTTTTCTCCCGCGCTATCTAAGCCAAGATTTGATGCAACTAAATGAGCAGCTGCTTCATCTGTTAATAGCCCAGAAGCTTTGTTTTTTTCTTCAGCAATTAATCGCTCTACTGCTTCTCTATTTAAGGTAGGCTTAGTTGTTAAAATTTTTTTAATAATATCTTCAGTACTGGACATGGATTTAACATATCAAAAATTGTTTTGTGATATAAAATAGGTTCCTTTTTTATTCCTTTTTTGACTTCAAATAAATATAATAAACACATAAACCAAAAGTTAAAAGAATCAAAATAAGTGAGGCATTTTCTATTAACCGAAAGAATTCTGGTGATGACATTACTCAAAATGATATAATGATACTTATTTATACATAACTAAAATTCTGATTCTAAGATTTGAGTTCTCCATTCTTTCACTAATAAATCAAAAAAATCATCTTCTTCTTTCACTTCTTCATAGGAATCCATGGCTTCAGCAATTTTTTGAGCTAATAAATGGTAACAAATGCCAGTATTTCCATCAACAACTCGAAAATAAAAATCGTCACAGCTGCAGTAGCCAGCATGCGGTAATATTTCATACTCAGCTCCTTGACCAATAGCAATCCAAATAATACGCAGTGAGGGAGAGAAAATGTATTTTTTAATTCTTTTTTCTTGGACTAGCCTCCAAGCTTTGTCGAAACGTTCATCAAAAACACGTTTTAAGCGTTCCCAGTTTGAGCGACTTAAAGTTCTCTCGGATCTAAGTTCATCTAAAATCCGTTCTAATATAAGCAGCTCTTCATGGACCATGTTATCTCTAATGTAACTATCATCATCTATTTTTCATAGTTTTGGTGTATTACTTTAAATTTATCAAAATAGTGAAGTTCAATGATCTTTGATAAAGCTACTTAATCCATGGCCCGCATTGCTGGCTGATATAAATGAGAAAGTGATAATAATTGCAGATTTACATGTTGGTTTAGAATACGAATTATCAAAAATGGGAATAAATATTCCATACCAAACCGAAACTATGTTAAATAATATAAAAAAAATAATTAAGGAAAATAATCCAGATAGGTTGATTATACTTGGTGATGTGAAACATGGCGTCCCAATCACAAGCTTTCTTGAAAAAAGAGAGCTGCCCTACTTTTTTGAGGTATTATTAAAAGAAGTTCCATTAATTGATATAACTAGAGGAAACCATGATGGAAATATTCAAGAGGTAATTCCAAAAGAAGTAACTCTGCATAATTCAAGTGGCTTTTTAATAGGAACCGACTATAAAATCGCTCTATTTCATGGCCATGCTTGGTTAAAACCAAAAATGTTGGAAGCAGACATAATTATTGCTGGCCACAACCATCCAACGATTTTACTAAACACCCCCTTAGGAATCAGAATCAGTCAAAGAGTTTGGTTAAAAGGATCATCAGATCCAATAAAATTAGCTAAAGCATATTTCAAACAAAAAAATGAATTAAGGGAAGAGAGTTTAGTTAATAATTTCAATAATAAATTTAAAACTGATATTAAAAAATCTGAAGTAATTTTAATGCCAACATTTAATGATTTGTTAGGAGGATTACCAATAAATGGAGAAATGCCTCAAAGTCTTCTTGGCCCCATGATAAGAAATGATACCATTGACCTTGATTCCTTTGAAGCCTACTTATTAGATGGAACATATATGGGTAAAGTAAATTTTCTTAAAGAATTATACAAAAAAAATAATGGGATCGCCCGGATTTGAACCGGGGACCACGCGGGCCCGAGCCGCGTATCTTGGACCAGGCTAGACCACGATCCCATGAAGGTTAGACGTTCAATTAAATAACTTAAAGATATGGAGAACTAGGCCTCAATTACAGCATCTTTTATCGTCATATTAAGCACGGTTTCAGCAATATCGGATCCATATTCAGCGGTTCTTAAAATGCTATCAACAATAAGTCTTAGAGCAGGTGCTTCTTCAGGATTAGCACGTTTACTAATCATCTGAATCAATTCTTGTTCCATGTTTCGAGTATTCTCGGCTAAGTCAATTGTTTTGTCAGCTGAAGAATAGTTATTTTCAAAAAGAGCATCCATTGAATCTTCAAAAACTTTTAAAGCTGATTCGCTCGCTTTATTAAATTCCTTAATTAGATCTTCATTTATTATGGTTAAATTTAGTGCTAATCGGTTTTCAGCAATTTTCACAGCGTGATCAGCCATACGTTCAACAGATTTCGTTATCAGACGGTAACCAAGACATTGACGCGGTGAGTCTATGCGACTTTCTTTTAAAATATGTCCATCAGTTATTGCTGCTTTCAATAATCGAATTACGTACAGATTAAACCGGTCAACTTCGTCATCCATGGAAATTATTTCTTTAGCAATTTTTGGATTATCAGTGTTTAATGCAGCCATAGCATCTCTATGCATTGATGCTGCAATGATACTCATTCGACGTAAAGCATCCATTATGCTTAGTTCTGTGTAACTTAGAAGTATCTGTAAGGTTAAGTCATTGGGTAAATCACTTAGAATTTCTGTTCCAACAAGCTTTTTCCTAGTGAAATCCTTAACAGTAAGACGTATAGAAGAATCTAATCTTTTTTGATGAGACCGAATTTGAATTATAGTGTAACCAAGCAGATAAGATGAGACAATACGTCGAATAACTCTATCAGGTGTATCATCATCACTCACATTAATAATTACTTTTTTAACTTTTTCACCAGTCTCAGAAGTTTTTGGTTGAATATATAACGACAAATCATCTCGCTGAACAATGCTAACAATGCTTCCACGTTTAAGACCCAGTTGATCTACCCACGTCTTAGGTAATGAAATTATATAGGTTGATCCCCCAGTAACCTGAATTTTCCTTAATTCTTCGGAAGAAGCTGTTTCGACCATATTTTCACGCAACTCTATTTATATAATCTGATTAATATTATATATAGGGCTTGGGAATATAAAATATAAGAAATATATATAATTTACCTATTTTTTCTATGAACTATGATAATAATTTATGTGTATAATTAATATATTAGTTTTTAAACCGCGATTCACTCATGAAATAAAATGAAGTTTGATGTTAATCGATTAATAAAAAATTCAGTATCTGTACAAAATTATACTCAGGAACCAGGAATAGGATTTGAAGCCTTTAATAAAAAAAGAAGGGAATATATAGTTAATGAAGTAGTGATTGAAAAACTAAAAAAATCATCAGATAAAATACTGGTTTTCGTTTTCTCTGCCGAATGGTGCCCAGATTGCTATAGAAATGTACCAATTTTAGACCTAATTTCCGAGAAAACGGGTATTGAAGTAAGGGTTTTTGGACATATTAAAAAAGGTGTTGCGGGTTCATCTAAAAAATGGGCTGTTCCTCCAAGCCCACAAGAAGTTGATGAATTTAATGTACAAAAAATACCTCATATAATAATTTTAAATAAACAAGGAGAAAAAATTGGAGAGATAATTGAAAATCCACCATTAGGAAAAACATTAGAGGAAACCGTTTTGGATATAATTAAATAACTAATTTTTTTAAGAAATAATAAATATTTAAAATTTAGTAGTGTTTAAATGAAAGCTTTTTAAACTCAATTGAATCATAAAAAACATCTAAGGGATCAAAGTTGGTTGTGTATCAGCTGGACTGGTGTATTCATCTTTAGAAACATTAAGTAAATACAAGTATTCCCTTATTTACAAATTAGTGCTTTTAGTGATAAGGTGTTAATGCATTGAGTAATAATAAGAAAGAGATGGTTGTTACTCCCTGGGAAGTTTCAGGAGAAATAGATTATGATAAATTAATTGAAAATTTTGGGACAAACAAATTAACTGATGAGCTTAAGCAAAAACTTGCTAAACATGCAGGTTACCTTCACTCACAGTTAAAACGAGATGTATTCTTCAGTCATAGAGATCTTGATTGGTGGATTTCGCAATATGAAGCGGGAAATAAAGTTGGATTATATACAGGCAGAGGCCCCAGCGGAGACGTTCATTTAGGACATTTATTACCATGGATATTCACAAAATATCTACAAGACGCGTTTGATGCGGATTTATATTTCCAAATGACCGATGATGAAAAATTTCTTTTAAAAGAAAATCTAACACTTGAACAAGCAATTGAATTTACTTATGAAAATGCATTAGATGTGATCGCCTGTGGAATGAATAAGGGAAAAACATTCATCTTTAGTGACACCGAGGACATTTCCCACATCTATAAATTAGGCTTAAAGGTGTCAAAAAAAATTACTTTAAGCACAGCAAAAGCGGTATTTGGTTTCACTGATTCGGACAACATTGGTTTAACGTGGTATCCAGCACTTCAAGCAATGACGTGTTTCCTTCAATCAGATAGAGAAAAAAAGAATGTTCCGTGTCTTATTCCAGCTGCAATAGATCAAGATCCATATTGGAGAATTACTCGGGATGTTGCTGAAAAACTTGGATATTATAAACCAGCACAAATACATGGTAAATTCCTCCCAGGATTACAACAAGGAGGAAAAATGTCAGCAAGCCAACCAGAGACAGCAATATTCACTACAGACAACCCAGATATCGCAGCAAAAAAAGTGGTGGCGGCATTCACGGGGGGACAACAAACAATTAAACTTCAGAAAGAATTAGGAGGTAACCCGGGAATATGCAACATATATGCATATTATTACTATTTATTCGAAGAAGACGATAAAAAACTCCAAGAAATCGATAGAAATTGTCGAAGCGGTAGCTTAACTTGTGGAGAATGCAAAGCCAAGTTATCAAGGATGGTGAAAACCTTTTTAATTGATTTCCAGAAGAAACGAGAAAAGGCAAAAGACAGTTTAAATGACTATTTTATTAAATAAAATACTAAATAACTATAAACTAAAACAACATTCTATTTATTGATAATATGTCTGTTCTTAATTCTGAGTTGCAGAGCCTTTATGACTCAATTTTAGCCAAATCAAAAGAATTTGCGGTTATTCAATCATCTGCTGCTATTCTTCATTGGGATATGGAGACAAAAATGCCTCCTAAAGGAATAGAATTAAGAAGCCAGCAATTAGCTGCCCTAGAATTAATATCACATAAAATTTTAACAAATCCACAGAATAGTAGAATTCTTGATGCAATAGAAAAAAATCAGAATAAATCTCAGCTTACAAAACAACAAACGAGAAACATGTATTTATTTAAAAAGGCATATGATGAAAATACAAAACTGCCTGAATCCCTTGTTTTTGAAATGGCAAAACAACAAACAATCTCAATAGGGACTTGGAAGAAAGCAAAAACACTTAAAGATTATAAGATTTTTAAAGATGACCTAAAAAAAACAATTGAATTAAAAACAGAAGCTGCCGAGATTTTAATGCGTGTAAAAGGAACTAAGACACCTTATGACGCTTTATTAGATAGCTTTGAATCAAAAATGACTGCGGAAAAAATAACTAAAATTTTTAATGTTATGAAAACAGGTCTAATCGACATCCTAAAAAAAATAAATTCAAGCGAGATTAAACCAGATTCAAGCATTTTAAAAATTAAAATACCAATTGAAGCCCAGCGTAAAATTAGCCTTGAGGCAATGGAATACCTTGGATATGACACTTTAAGTAGTCAAGCAGGAGGTAGACTTGATGAAACGGAACACCCATTCACAACAGGATATTATGATGATGTCAGAATAACAACACATTATCACGAGGACAAATTTTCCTCAAGCCTATATAGTGTTCTGCATGAAGGAGGTCATGCTTTGTATGACCAAAATTTACCAAAAGAATATATGTACCAACCAATCGGAACAGCAGCAAGTTATGGTATACATGAAAGTCAGAGCCGATTAATTGAAAACATGATTGGAAGAAGTCCGGAGTTTCTAGGTTATATGTTACCGAAATTGAAGACTATTGTTGGTAAAGCATTGAAGGGAAAAAAACTAAAAGATTTTGTCAATGCCATGAACATTGTTACACCATCAAAAATTAGGATTGAAGCAGATGAAGTTACATATGGCCTCCATATAATCATTCGGTATGAAATTGAGCAAATGATTTTTAACGATAAAATTAAAGTAGAAGAGCTTCCAGAGATATGGAACCAAAAATATGCAGATTATTTAGGAGTAAAAATTGAAAACGATTCGGAAGGAATAATGCAAGATACTCATTGGGCAAGTGGTTTATTTGGCTATTTCCCAAGTTATGCCTTAGGAAACATATATGATGGTATGTTTTTAAAACAAATAAAACGAGATATACCGCACTATAAAAAAGAATTAAAGTTAGGAAATTTCAATCAAATCAAAAGATGGTTAATCGACAACATACACTCAAAAGCTAACTTATATGATCCAGAAGACTTAGTTAAAATTGTAACAGGAGAAAACTTAACAGTTAAACCCTTTATAGACTATTTAGAGCATAAATTTAAAAAAATCTATGATTTTTAATCACTTTTTTTCGTTTCCTCTAAATATTTCGATTATAAATTCCATATCTATGTCCATAGTTCCAGAGGAATTAAAACAGCAATACATTAAACAGAAATATAGAATAGCGGGAGACCATAGTGCCGTAAAAACATGTATGTGGGTAGGAAAAGCACTTCGAACCCAAGGAAAAGAACACTGTTACAAACAACGCTTTTATGGTGTACCAAGCCACCGATGCTTACAAATGACTCCCAGCCTAGGTCACTGTACACAAAGTTGTATTTTTTGCTGGAGAGCCACACCAGAGGTTCTCGGAGTAGGATGGAATCAAACAGAAGCATTAACTATAATGAATGACCCAGAATCAATTGTTGAAAATTGCATCCAACAGCATAGATCCCTGATCTATGGTTTCGGGGGTAATCAAAAAGTAACTGAACAATACCTCAACGAAGCTCTTACCCCAGTGCACGCAGCCATCAGTCTTGAAGGAGAACCAACATTATATCCTCAACTTAATAATTTGGTCCAGGCTTTTTATGACCATCATTTTAAAACAGTGTTTATAGTTTCTAATGGAACCTCACCTAGAATGCTTCAAAACCTTGATGTTGAACCCAGTCAACTCTATATTAGTTTATGTGCCCCTAATGAAGAGGTATACAAAAAAACATGCCAACCACTAGTGTCTAGAGCGTGGGAAAAAATTATGAAAAGCCTTGAAATATTGAACAGTTTTAATTGCCCAACGGTTTTACGCCATACACTGATTCCAAAATTAAATATGGTGGATGTTGAAGGGTATGCTAAACTGGCTTTAAAGGCAAATTCAACTTACCTAGAACCAAAAGCAGCTATGAGCGTTGGAGCTGCAAGGAAACGCTTTGGTTATAGGGATATGGCAAGACATTCAGAGATTAAGAGTTTCGCTTCTGAATTATCAAAATTATCCGGGTATGATATAATTGATGAGCAATGGCAAAGTTGTATAGTGCTTCTCAGTAAATTAAAAAAACCAAAAATGCTCTATTAGTTAGAAATCATTAAAAACAACGATCTGTAGAGGTCAGGTAATGATTACTAAGATAGGTATTAAGAACGTACTTCCAGAACTGGTTGCATACGAAGAGATTCAACCAGGAGAAGATGAAACTATAGCGTTAGCTAAGCTAACAACTTTGATTTCAACCTTAGGAGAGAAACCAAAAGACCCGGGCATGGTTATGTTTATTGATAATATGATGGACCCAAATTGCAGGAAAGAAGTGATGGTCCCAATCGACAGAGTTGTCCCTGGATTAAAAACAAAAATGACACCTGCAACAAGGGCGGGGTTCTTGGTATTCCAAACCAGTAATAATCCAATCGAATACTATTACGAAGAATTATTAAAATACATAAAAGAAAAAGGACTTAAACCAAAAATCAATACATTTTGTACCAGTATAGAAGCAATATTTCAACCAGATACATTCAATTATTCAACAATGGATTTTGTTGACGAAGATAAACCAGATACATATGAAATTGAAATAATTATACCCATAGAGGGCTAACATTTTATTTTAGTCCTATATCCTTTTTGCTGAGCGACTGTAGTCTAGTGGTTAGGATCTTGGCCTTCCAAGCCAGAGACCCGGGTTCAAATCCCGGCGGTCGCACCAATCACCTTTTTCAATTAGATTAATTTATTTAAATAGATGAAACCATCAATTAAGGCAATTACTTTCGATTTATGGAACACAATATATGTTGAAAAAAGTTATAAAGCGGATAGAATTAAAAAATTTTCATCAATTTTATTAACAGAAAATTCTTATGTTAATGAAGAAAAAATCTTAGAAGTATACGATAAAGCAACAGAAGAATATGAAAAATACTGGATAAATGAATGTAAACATTATCAAAATTCAGAACGTCTTGATTTTATGTTAAAATTATTAGAAATTAAGCTTTCAAACCATAAGAAAAAAGAGGTGTTGGACGTTTTTACTGATGTTTTTCTAGCTAATCCCCCCGACTTTAAAAGCAACGTTATCTCAACAATTCAAAAACTCGCTGAAAAATTTAGACTTGGAATAATTAGTGACACCGGAGTAACTCCAGGAAAAGTAATAAGACAACATCTTGAGAACCAGGGTGTTTTAAAATATTTCCAATCTACAATATTTTCAGATGAAGTCGGATATTGTAAACCACACCACACACCTTTCAAGTTTGCCCTTTCACAACTTAATGTTAAAGCAGAGGAAGTCATTCATGTTGGGGATCTTCTGAGGACTGATGTTTTAGGAGCAAAAAACAGGGGAATGCTTGCTGTATGGATAAAAGAAAGAGAGCAATCACAAAAAGGTGTTTCTCCAGATTATATTATTACAGATATTAGTGAGGTTTTAAAAATTTATGAAATTAATTCTGTTTTAAATCATTAATTTTTTTATAGTTTATTTGAATATTGGACTCGTTATGTGTTACAGGAATTCCATTTTCATTTAATTCATTAGCAGCAAGTTTTAGCCACGAACCAAAACTTCCTTTAAGATAATTATCTGGGTTAATTGAAGAAGTATCAATATTATAATGTTTTTTAGCTAATTCACATAATATGTTTTTTGATGCCCAATAATCTAGAGCAACAGGATCACTACTAGCAGCAATGATTTTTGCATTTATCGCATTCGAATATGTTGTTTTGGGGCCGGTTCCTGGTTTAGCATTAACATAAATTGCATCAAGAATGTTTAGTACAGGAACTCGGGTATTTGCCATAAGAGTCCCCATCCCACCGCGACCCACCGTGGAATGAATCCTATAACCTAATTTTGCAGATATTTTGTCTGAAGGTACGCCCATATAATGTTTTAATGCCCCTGTGACACCA
Source organism: Candidatus Bathyarchaeota archaeon (assembly GCA_016867505.1). GTDB lineage: Archaea > Thermoproteota > Bathyarchaeia > TCS64 > TCS64 > UBA8941. Next base: position 6,813 of record VGJH01000005.1, on the reverse strand, counting down.
AAAATAAAATGACATTTCAATACAGGAATATTGATTATTTTTAACCGATTACTATTATATTCGTTTTTCTCTGGGTCCCAGACACCGTATTTAAAACTGATTTTACTCCCATATATGGTTCTAAATTTCGGATAAGAGACGAGGACATTTGTTAATGGATTCACTCGGGTACTAACTACATATCCATCTTCCTCATTTCCATCGAAATATTCTCCTACAATCTTCTCAGTTATGCTATCCCATAAATATGATGAAACCCGAAGTCTTTTATCAAAAAGTTTTACAATAGAATTCATTGATTGGTTTAAGTCTTGAGCATTATTATTTTGATAATCTAAGCTTCCTCCATGACCTGTACTTCCATATTGTGCTTGCCCATTGTCTGCAATCACCACCTCGCCACGAAATCCGTCTGGGTGTTCAGCGATTTCTACTATAAGGGATTTAATTAAATCAGTGTTTGTACCACCACGTTCATCCCATTGGCTGTTAATTTTAAGTATTATAACATCTTCTGAATCGATTAATCCTTCTGATCCTGAAAACTTCGTTTTTTTAGAACTTCTAAAGAATTTAAAATTTTTTTCACTCATTAAAGTAAGTAATTGTTTAAAACCTTCATCATTTCCGTTAGTACCTTCAATGGCAAAAATGTTCGAATGTAGTGTCTTCTCAATTGTTTTTGATTCAATTAACAAGGTAAATAAAAATCATAAAATGTTAAAAATGAAGTTTTGGTTTAAATCATTTTGAAATCGCTGTTATTCCAGTAGTTACAAGAGTATAAAGTGCTCCTAAATTTGAAGATAATCCGATAGCTCCTGCAACTTGCCCTAAAGCTTCTGAAGACTTAACATCTAGGATTTTTAGACATAATTTAGCTAAAGGATGAACAGAGACAATGCCTCCAACCACCCCAACACTCATAGGTAGTTGAAGACACCCATATAAATTTCCTTTTGAATCTTGCTTCCAATTTGATAGTGGTGTATATTTACCCTGTATGCTTGCATATGCATGAGCTCCAGCTTCAACAGCACGTGTATCATTACCAGTAGCTAATAAGACCGCGGATACGCCATTCATTATTCCTTTATTATGAGTGACAGCACGATATGGATCAGCATCAGCAAATATAGATGCTTTAACAATTTTTTCAATAATTGAAGAATCATTAAAATTCTCATAGGGGATTTTGCCTTTAACCTTAACCATTCTTTTTGTAGCTAGGTTCGAGAGGATTCTGATATTCACTCTCCCACCTGAAAGCTGTTCAATTGTTGGTGCTAGTAACTCACACATTGAGTCTACAATATTTGCACCCATAGAGTCTTTAACATCAATAAATAGTTCTACAATCATCATCTTACCAAATTTGGTGTCAATATTTTTTATTTGAAGATCTATTGCTTTACGTGTTGTAGATATAGAATTAGCATCAACAAGAAGATTTTTTTTCTCAGCCAAAATATTTTGTTCAGCTTTAATTAAATCAGGAATATTTACTATTTGAATTTGCCCAATCATTATTGATTCGGTACTTTTAGCGATAAATCCACTACCAGAATTAATTAATTCAATACCTTTAATAATTTGAGAAACAACGCCCCGTTCTTCAATTGCTAAAGGAACAAAATATGACTTACCATTAACTTTAAGATCAGATACGAAACCTAAGGGTATTTGAAATGTGCTAATAACATTTTCGCGCATTGTTTCTGCAATACCGATTTTAAGACCCCCCCTTTTTAAGATAAGCTGTTTTTCTTCATCTGACAGTTGTAAGAACGCTTTCTCTGAAAGTAATTTAAAAAAAGTGTTAGTAGGAGGCTGCAAGGTACCAATAAAATAAAATCAAATTTTTTAAAGTTTTCTCATTAAAAAATTGATTAGAAAAATATAAAATAAGTCTAGAGTATTAACATATTATGTTAAAAAAGCAAAAAAGAGGTTATTTACTAACAATATTAATCCATTTTGACATGAAAGAAACTCAAATATGGGATGTTTTTACTGAGTCAATAAAACCATTTAAAATTTTAAAAAATGATTCAAATATATATACTAATTTTGAAAACATAATTAATAGTATAAAAATTAAATTGAAAAGTGGAATAAACAGTGTAATAATTTTACAAAAACAAAAAGATTCAATGCCTAAAAATTTTCTTGAACATGTAAATAAACACTATAAGTGGCTTATATCAGGAAATAAGCGAATTTTTATAAAAATTTTTGAGACTGGATTTAAGGATCAAGAAAATATTAGTTTGTTACATAAGAATCAAAAATTTGAAGAAATTTTATCGGATATTCTCAAAGAGGAAACATCTCAAATTTCCGAGTTTCTTGAAAAAGCAATAAACGAGAACAAAATATTTTATGATATCATTGAAATTAAAAAAATAATTAAAAACAGAGAAAATTTTAGTGGTTTTTTATTAATATCTGAAAAAATTGACCTAGCTAATAAAAATGATAGAGATTACAAAAGTATAACCCAATTATCGAAAAACAAAGGCATAAAAATCAAAATATTCAATTCGAATATCATTTTTAGTCAAAGAATAGAAAAACTTGGTGGTATTATTCTAATTGAAAATAGTTTCTTATAAAATGAAAATAACTCAAAAGTATATTTTTAAAATTATTTAGTTATTTATTTATTATGAGAATAATATCTTTATCCAAAAAAATTTTATTTGATGTTATTATCATTAATTAAAAATTATTGAGATATCTCATTTAACCATTGATGAGCTTTATCTAAAAATACACTTGGATAATAGGTTTCTATTACTGGTATTCCCAATTTAATTAGCTTATCAATTGCAGATAATGAATATGGCCTAAAAATTTCTCTATATGCAAGGGGAGAGACTCCAGCAAAAACTTTGATGTTTTCATCTACCATACGTTTAATTATTTGATAGTTTTTCTTAGACTCTTCTGATTCTTTATTTGGTTCATTAATTACGAAATCACTGAATATGAAGCATATTCTGTCGCTTCGGTCACTAGCTTCAATTAATTCGTCATAAGCCCATTGAAAGCTTTTATTTGGAATTGTTCCGCCCCATGTAGTCCCCTCAGTTGTACCTTTAAAACGATATTCCATTTGGGTTGTTGTCATTGTTATCATTGAAATTAAATCTTCGAGTATTGGTTCAAGGTCTCTTTCATCTGTCAAGTCTTTAATTATATGACTGTTGCTTTCGTAAAGAATTAAACCCCATTTATCATTTCGTAAGCCCCAGATTAGGGGTATAAGACTTAAAATACTGTAATTTATGCTATTTATTCCTTCAAAATCATAGAACATTGTATTACTTATATCTTGAATGTAAACTATATTACGATTTTTCTTCTTTCTCTTAAGCATCATAAAGTCTTCGGTTCTAATTTCCTCAATTTTTCTTCCCAAATCAATGATGTTTTCTAGACTTCGATCCTCATCAATACTGTCAGGATCTTCTCCAGTTTGGAATGGCCTAACAGATGCTATTTTACTCCAATCATCTTTTCTTTCAAGTTCTCTTCCTAATTTCAGTAAACGCTCTTTCAATAAATATGCAAGCAGTTTACGCATTTTTTCATCCAAACCACTTTTTAATGTTTTTGTAGCTAATTTTATTATTCTATTTTCTCCTGGACCTACGCCAATATCTGGTTTATTCTCAAATTTTAAGAATTGGTCAGGGCCACTAGTTCTTGCTTCGCTATGATATGATTGCTCCAAGCCTTTACCATGAGGCGTTACAGTAACTTCTCTAGTTTTATTTGATATCAGGCTTAATAATTGATCTCCGTCGAAAGGTTCCCCTTCATCATCTTCATATTCAGAAATTTGTGTCATTATTTCAAGAGCTGTTTTTTCTGCAATTTTCTGATTATCTACTTGGCTCGTAATTACTGCCGCTCTTATCAGGTCTTCAAATTTTAAATGACCATTTCTCATGTACATAGGAAGCAAAATTTTTCCCATGTTAATACTTTGACGTGGACTGGGTTTCTCAAGGACCTCTCGGTTTCGTCTCATTCTAGTAATAAATTCAGGTATGAAAAAATTCGCGTAATGGAAGGGGTAAGTTAGTTCATAATTTGACATTACCCAAGTTTCCTCGCTAAGATCTCTTCCACAACCATGGATACCGTTTTGCCTTCTTCTCTTACCTTCATTTCTTTAGCTAAAACAGCGGGTGCAAAAAATCTTATTGCAGCATCCTCTTTATCGAAACGATTAAAATATTTATTCACTAACCTTGTAAGATAAATTCCCGATCTTGGTGAAGCGGGTATTTCAAGAACCGGGCTATCTCTAGTTTCTTTTACTATTTCATATATTTTTTCAAGTGTGCTATGTGGTAAATTAAATGCTGGTGTGTTTTCTTTTAATATTTCAAGCTCTGTTTCTTTTGTTGGATAAGTTAATCTAATCCAGCATCCAATACGATCAACAAGAACTTTACTTAATCTGTACGTTCCAGAAGTTTCGATGGGGTTTTGGGTTGCCACAAAAGCGAAACTCTCTTGAGATTTAATCATTCCAAGGGGGAAAAGGTGATAATGTCTTTCTTCTAAGGGTGCAATAAGGCTGTTTTGACAAAATTCAGTGGCTCTGTTTAATTCGTGAGCAACAAACAAACCACCCTCCACCATTGCACGGATTAATGGACCGGGCTCAAAGCTACTGATATTCCTGCCACTCCTAACAACCAAAGCAGGATCAAAACTACCAATTAATCTACTTGGTGTAACGTTTTCATCGAAGAACACTTCATGGAAACTACGACCGGTGTCTTCAGCAACTTTTCTTGCTAGTAATGATTTACCGACACCAGGAGGCCCAACAAGACAAGGAGTGATCCCTGTATCTAAAGCATCTTTAAGCAGAGAATACGCTGTTTCATACTGTCCTTTTAATACAACTGGGTGTTCGATACGGATGTTTTCAACAATACTCTTTTCCAGCATTTTACGGAAGCCCTGTTCTCTATCCGCGATCAAAGTTAGTCCAACTACGATTGACAACGCTTAATTTAAATATTAAACCCCTGAAAGCAACTATAACCCAATTTTCTAATCAAAACAGCCTCTTTTTTAAATCAAATATTAAATTTGTTCAAGGGCTTCTTAGTAATTTAGCAACCTTTATACAAATGATTGAAATGCATAATTCATCTTTAAACTCATTAATATAGACTATTAAACTGATTTGGTATAAAAAAATTATATTTTTATTGAATAATTCTTTGAAAAAATCTTAAAGAATTTAAGTTAAGACTGTATCTTTTACGAGGATTGGAGATGAAAACAATCCTTGAAGACATTAGGGTTCTTGACCTCACCCATGTATGGATGGGGCCATTCTCTACTATGATGCTTGCTGAGATGGGCGCTGAAGTTATAAAGGTTGAACCACCTTGGGGTGCCTTAGGTAGAATTGAAGAAAGAGGACCCATGTATGGTGGCGCCGCACCAAGCTTTCATCACCTAAATCTTAACAAAAAAGACATTGCTATTAACACACGAACTCCCGCAGGACTCAAACTAATGCAGGAGCTACTCAAAAAAAGTGATGTAATAATTAGCAATTTTGCTCCTGGAACAATGGAGAAGATGGGATTAGGTTATGAAGAATGTAAAAAGATTCGTCCTAATATAATATATTGTGTAGCAAGTGGTTTTGGAGACTCAGGGCCTTATAGACCATATAGTAGCTATGCTCCAGTCGCTGAAGCAATTGCAGGATATACGAGACAATTAGGAGATAGCATTGACCCCAATGGCCCACCAAAAGGTATGGTTGGGTTCTTTGGAGATCTTGCTCCAGCAACTTTAATGTCAATGGCAATAATTGGCGCAATAAGGTACAGAGATAAAACGGGTGTTGGCCAAAAAATCGACTTAGCTCAATTTGATTCAATGTTCGCATACAACACACAAGTTACTACCTATTGGTTAAGTGGAAAAAATGAGACACAAAGAAGAGTTGAAGATGAAGAACGAAGGAAAAAGAACCCACCACCAGCAGATCCACTTCAGACAATAAGTGGAAACCTAAAAGTTAAAGATGGTTATGTGATGGTTGGTGGAATGCGACCAAAAGCTGTTGAAGCCTTGAAAGAAAAGATGGGCGTTGAAGAACCAAGTAAAGAGATGGTTATAGAATACATTGGCAACATGACAAAAATCGAGGCTTTCCACTTTTTCGCTGAAATGGGGATGCCTTGTGCTCCTGTCTATTATGCAAGTGAAGCAACGCATGATCCACATATTGAAGCAAGAGAGATGATCGTCACAGTTGATCACCCAATATTGGGTAAAATTAATGCGTGCAATTTCCCATTAAAATTAAGTGAAACCCCAGGCAAAATACTAACAGCAGCACCATTATTAGGCCAACATCAAAGAGAAGTTATTCAAGGATTACTTGGCTATAATGAAGAAGAATTCAATAACTTAGTTCAAGAAGGAGTAATTGCTTATCAACCCGATATTGATAAGCAACTAGAAAACTGGAAAAAATAACCCCGTTCACTTTTTAAAATTATATTTTTTAAAAAAATGGAAATCATATATTATTGAATTAATTAATTGTATCAAGGAATTAGGTTGTCACTCATCAGAGGTTTATTTAAAAAGAAAAAAGTCGTCTTAGTCACGTCCCCATCATCTTTCCCTATAACCTTTGCTCGTTCTCCTGTTTATCCTTTCAATATGGTTCCAGTTAATATTGCTACACCACTTTTACCGTTAGGACCCGCGTATCTTGCTGCTTCATTAGAACAAGCAGGCTTTGAAGTAGTTATT
>VGJH01000004.1 GCA_016867505.1 Candidatus Bathyarchaeota archaeon | reverse complement strand
TGAAGAGCAGATAAATAATGTTGAAATCGCTTGTCATCAAATTGCGGAGTTAGCTAATCAAGGTTATGAGGTTATCATCACTCATGGTAATGGTCCACAAGTTGGAGACTTGGCAATACAATCAGAAGTCGCACGTAACCTTGTCCCTCCTCAACCGCTCACCATTCTGGGAGCAATGACACAAGGTCAAATAGGATACATGATTCAACAATCTTTACAAAATAAACTAAAATATACTAACAAAGTTGTTGCTACAATAATTACTCAAGTGCTAGTTGATAGTAATGACCCAGATTTTAAGAACCCAACAAAACCAGTGGGTCCGTTTTTCAATGAAGATGAAGCAAAAACATTAGCTGAGTTACAAGGATGGCTAATGAAAAAAGTTAAACCAAACGGTGAAAAAACCTGGAGACGTATAGTCCCTTCTCCTAAACCATTAAAGATAATTGAGTCCCAAATTATTCGAGATTCTGTTGATAAGGACAACATCATCATAGCAGGTGGCGGTGGCGGTATTCCAGTAATTTTAGATGAAAAAGGTAATTTGAAAGGGATTGACGCTGTCATTGACAAGGATCGAGCTGGAGCCATATTATCGCTAGGCGTGAACGCTAATATTTTCTTAATTTTAACAGATATAGAGCATGTTATGATGAACTATGGTAAACCAGATCAGAAACCCTTTGAACAATTATCAGTTAAGCAAGCAAAAAAATATTTAAATGAAGACCAATTTGGCGTTGGAAGTATGGCACCAAAAATTGAGGCTGCTTGTGATTTTATTGAAGCAGGAGGTAATTTGTGCATCATCACCAGTCTTGAAAAAGCAATTAAAGCCTTAGAAGGAAAAACTGGGACCAGAATTATCAAAGATTAAGACTCATTTTTAGTATGGTTCAAGCATTGCACAAAAAATACTTTCAAAAAAGATATGTAGCTCTTCAAGAATAATCCATTTATATCCATAACTCTCGGTAATCCCTGTTTCTGAAGAATAAATTAATAAAATTCGTCCATTTTCTTTAAGAAAATTTGTTGCTTGAATTAAAAATCTTTCAATTACTTCTTTACCCGTTTTACCTCCATCAAATGTTGAATCAACTAAAGCCTTTTCTGATGGTAAGTATGGAGCGTTAAAAATTATCCAATCAAATTTCTCATAAATATTGTTGAATAAATCAGATTCAATTATGGTTACCTTATCGGAGAACCCATTTCTTTCAACTAATTCTTTCACTACAGATATTGCGTTTATTGAAATATCAGTAGCAACAACCTTAGATACTTCATTTTTCCTAGCAGCTGTTAATGCTTGAACACCGGTACCAGTTCCAATATTGATAACATTACCATATACAAGTTTTTCAACATATTTTTGTAATAAATAAGAGTCTTCAGCGGGATTGTAGACTAGATCCATAAATTTACATGAAGTAAAACTTACTTAAAATCTGCTTGATTACTAATGATATTCCAATTAATTAAAATTATTACTTTATTTTATGAAGGTTTAGCGCTAAATTATTATTTTCTTATAGATGTGTATGATTTCATGGTAAGAATCGAAGGCAGCGATTTTCCTGATAACCTTTACTATCATCGAGAACATATGTGGGTTAAAATCGAAGGATCAAATGTACGTGTAGGATACAATGATTGGGCACAGCAAGCAGCTGGTAAAATACTTAATCTTAAAGCCAGAAAACCAGGTGCAATGATTGAAGCTGGAAAAACCTTAGGAAGTATTGAAAGTGGTAAATGGGTAGGGAGCCTAAAAATTCCAATATCTGGCGAATTAATTCAAATGAATGAAGAAGTACTCAAAGACCCCTCATTAATAAACAAAGATCCTTATGGGAAGGGGTGGGTGGCATTGGTCAAGCCTACAAAAATTACTGAAGAAATTAAGACACTTATTCTGGGGAACGATAAACCAGCTTTAGAAGCATGGTTAAAAGATGAGAAAGCTAAGAACAAGAAATAGGTTGGGATTAAATATAGAACAATGGCGTTTAATTGACCTTGGATATGCAGACCCTTACATTGCTCAAACATTTTATGAATCAATCGCAGAGACAGTTGAAAATGGTCTAAGCCCCAACACTCTAATTCTAGTCATACCCTCATCAGCCTATGCATGCATTGGATATCATCAAGATTTAGAAAAAGAAATTGATCTACAATATACTCAAAAGAAAAAATTACCTATAATTAGAAGAAGCCAAGGGGGAGGAGCCACATATCTTGATAGTAACCAACTATTTTATCAAATAATATCTAAACAAAGTCAGGTTATACCAACAAATATTGATAAATTATTTGAAAAACTATTATCTGTAACAGTTGAAACGTATCGCTCTTTAGGTTTATCTGCAGATTTCAAACCACTGAATGACGTGGTAGTGAATAACAAAAAAATTTCAGGAAATGGTGCAAGTACCAGTGAATCAACTACTATTCTGGTTGGTAACATTATACTTGATTTAGATTATGAACAAATGGCACGAGTTTTAAGAGTACCTGATGAAAAATTTAGAGATAAAATTGCTAAAAGCATGATTGATTGGGTAACTAGTCTTAAAAGAGAATTAAATCAGGTTCCTTCAATTAATTATATTAAAATGAAATATTTAGAACAATTTCAAAATATTTTAGGAATAAAACTAGTTAAATTAGAACCACTTGAAGCTGAATGGAAGATTTTTAAAGAAAAAACTTTACCTAGAAATCTTAGCCATGAATGGCTTTACATGGAAGCACCATACTCATCAAAAACTGGTAGATCAATAAAAATTGCTCATGAAATAAAAGTATCAGAGGTTGATTATAAAACAATAAAAATGCTACGCATCAGAGCAGAACTTAAACAAAATCAAATTCTAAACATCCAAATTCGTGGTGACTTCTTTGCCAATCCCAAAGAATCGATTAAAAATCTTGAAGAAACATTAGCAGGAACTATAATAAATGAATTAAATATTAAAAAAATTATTAATGAATTCTTTAACAGTCATAAAGTCGATATTCCAGGGATTAGTAATGAAGATATTGTTAATGCCATTCTTAAACTAGTAAACACCTAAGAAAATTATTTATCATTTAATGATCATAGATGTTTGTCTAAAATGTCATCTAATCAAATGGTTCTAATAAAAACTGAGTTAGGAGACATAAAAGCAGAAATTTATGTCAATAAGGCACCAATTACTGCTAAAAATTTCCTTCAATATGTAGATAACAAGCTCTATGATGGTACAACTTTCTTTAGAGTAGTCACTAAAGATGAATCGTTCCCAAACCAGAATGTGCCAATAGAAGTAGTTCAGTGTGGTCAAGTAGAGGCATCAAAAAGTTTCCCACCAATTGAACATGAAACAACACTCACAACAGGGCTTCTTCATGTCGATGGTGCTCTCTCAATAGCGCGAATGAAACCGGGAACAGCTACCGCAAGTTTCTCAATTATATTAAATGATCAACCAGAGATGGATTATGGAGGTAAACGCAACCCTGATGGCCAGGGGTTTGCAGTATTTGGTAAAGTAATATCTGGAATGGATGTTGCCAAAAAAATACATAAACAACCAAGAGAAGGACAGAGACTAAAACCACCAATAAAAATTATTTCAATCTCAAGAATATAAAAAAACATTATTTTCCAATTGATTATCATAAAAATTAGAATAAATTATTTGCTGCTTATCACTAGCTACCAATGATAACAAATTTTTAAAAACCTGTTTAACAATTAAACATAATTAAATTGAACATCGAATAAAAAAATTTAATTTAATCAATGTTTAATGAAATCACCTCTCCTTTCTCGAGCAGAAAAGAAGTCTGGATCTTGGGACATTATCTCATATAATTTGGTACAATTTTTTTCAAATTTTTTGGGATTGTTTTTTAAAAGTCTGAATAAATATTTTGATTCATCAATAAATTGAAGCATTGCTTCTTTAGCGAAGATATTCTCATTTATTAAAGATCTAATTAATTGTGGTGATTCTCCCACTATGCTCTGACTTAGAGCAAGTTGAACTGAAAAAGTAGGTCCAGCCATTTGTTTTAATAATTTTATTTGGTTATGAGGTAGAGTTTTGGCAAAAACAAGATTCATAAAATAGGGTAATGATAGTATTGATGCCATAAGTGAATCATGATCTTCTACCTCAGTAATTATTAGATTAGCTTTGGGAAAAAGGAGTTTTATTAATTTTATTTCTTTTTCAACATTTAAAATAGGTATAAGTATTATGTTTTGTTTATCAATTGTTTCTACATCTGGACCAAACATAGGATGAATTGAAAGAGGTTGAATTCCATCTTTACTCATTGCTTGTTTTAATTCAGGAATAATTTTTGATTTCAATGATGTTATTTCGCACAAAACTGCATTTTTCTTCATTTCAGCAGAAACTATCTGAATTTCTTTGATGGTATTTTGTATTGGAGTACATAAAATTACAAAATCTGCTTTAGCTATTGCCTCAGAAACATTTTTAGTAGCAATAACATCCAACTTTTCTGCAATTTTATTTAATCTGATACTATCGATATCAAATAACTTTATGTTATTATTCTCTTGTTTTAAAAAATGAGTAAAAACATTCACCCATTTTACCTACACCAATGATCGCTATCTCCATTTTAAATTCTCCATCTCCTGACAAAAAGACCTTAAAGAGTATTTTAGTTTTCTCGGTAGCATTACCTGCCCAAAATATTAATAATTAAAATATTATGGGAATTATTTAAAAAAATAGATAAGTTATTCAGTTTTAATTTCTTAGTTTTTGAAGAACCTTATCTACATCTTCTAATCCAAGAAGCCTGAGATCCTCTGATGTAGGGATGCCTTTTTCATCCCATCCCATTAGACTGTATACATTTTTTCGTTCCATCATTAATTGATCTCTGTTGGGTGCAGCATTTTTATAGGGTCCGCTAGGTAAAGGAGTATACCATCGTGGAGGATTATCGTCATGAATGTCAGGTTCCCAGAATAAATCGGGTCCACCTAGCAAGAGAGCTGCGCGTTGGATTTGAATAATTCTTTTTCCATTGACGTTTGTCCATTCTTCTGCAGTCATATCCCAACCAGTAACTGCCTTAAAGAATTCCCATTCAATATTCCTTAATCCTGGAGGACTTGATATTGTACAAACAACTAAAGAATCGCCAATTGTGCTACGTGCTTCACTCATTGGGGGTCTTGGTATTGATGTGTGATCCCCACCCTGAACGGAGAGTGCATATCCGAGATATGGGAAGTGAGATCCGGTTCTGATACCATGAGCTCCAACTTCTATGCCTTTATATTGTACAGCATATTGTAACGCATCAACATTTTTCATTTTAGAAATCTTTACTGCAGCTCTATATGTTCCCTCTGCTAAAACGTCTCCAATGCCTTTACGGTTGATAATCATTTTAGCTAGAGCAGTCATGGCTATTGGGTCACCCCATTTTGGTTCGATGCCATTAAAGTCTTCTTTTGTTAAAATTCCTCTCTGGAATAACTCTGCAGCATAAGCCATTGTATTAGCGGTATTAATCCCACTCATACCTAAATCATCAATTAGCCCTGCCATGTAGACTACGCCATCTGGATCAAAAATTCCTAGATTAGTACCACAGTAAGCTTCTAATTCATAATCGGGGCTGTCAGTTATGGCACCTTTTAATGGTCCTGATTTTACAACACTCAATTTCATACATGATTTACAGCAACCATAATCGCTCCAGTAGCGTTTAACCCAATTTCTTGTTTCATACTGAACTATTCCCATGCTCTTTTCATTATGCCATTCTTCTTGCCAATTTCTTACTGGTTCAGCACTACTTTGTGCTCCAGTAGAATACCCCATAGCTGCTGTTCCCCAGTTACGATCTTGTGGTTCACCAAATTGTGCAGTCCAACATTTTGAGATTAATTCACCTAACATTTTTTGATTGTAGACGTCGGGGAGTTTTCCAGTTCCTTTAGCTACAAGAGCTTTAAGGTTTTTAGACCCCATTAAAGCTCCATAACCGCCATACCCACATGCATGGGTCCATTTTTGCATAATTGCTGCATTTCTAACTAATTTTTCACCAGCTGGACCAATATATAGAAGCGCAGGTTCTTTCCAAAGACCATAATTTGGTTTACGTTTCTTTAATAGTTCGCGAACTTCTTTATTGACTTCTTTAATGGTATCTTTCCCATCCAGCCCCCAAAGCTTTGCAGCATCTCTAATTTCTACTCCATCATCAGTTACGAGAATATATACTGGCTTTTCAGCCCTACCTGTAGCAATCAGCCCATCATATCCCGCACATTTTAACTCCATTGGGAACTCTCCAGCTGCTGTAGAGCCAACGATACCATTAGAGAGAGGAGATTTTCCAGTACAACAAATTCTCATGCCAAAAATATAACCAGTTAATGGTCCAGTAAGGGCTAATAATAGATTTTCAGAGCCTAAAGGATCAACTTGCTCCCATTTAGCACCTAAACGGTCCCAAAGTATTTTAACTCCTAAACCTCTTCCACCGACATAATCTTTTAAGATTTTTTCATCGACTTGAATATCAGTGATTTTTCCAGTTGTTAGATTTACTTCTGCGATTTTACCAGTATATCCAAAGGTCATTTTAATAGTTCCTCTCCTTTTTCACCATACAGGTTTATGGCAAGGTTTTTTGTTAACTCCTCTGGTTTTATAGCATACAAGTCAAAATTAATTGATGAACTTCTTGTACCTTTACTGATACATCCATAACTGCATGCTTTAACGCATTCAGGTTCACCATCACATAGATCACAGATAATGATGTGATTTTTCTCAGGATGCATGTGAGGAACTTCCCCTGAGCATGCTTTTATGCATGCGCCACAAGCAATACATTTCTCATCATCCACTTTAACCGCTCCTGTTTTCTCATCAACACTTAATGCTTTAACAGGGCATGATCCTACGCATGGATAGTTACTACATTGAGTGCAAACATGTGGTACCTCTGCTCCAGGTATTAGCATAAATACCCTAATCCTAGAAGCTTCAGGCCAAATACGACCTTCCTTTTTCAAACTACAAGCTATCTCACATAATCTGCAACCACTACACTTTATGTAGTCTCTAACAATCCATGGTTTAAGAACGGGCATTGGTCTGCTCAAATTAAAACTCAATTAAAATCTTCATTATAGAATATGGATTTTTCCATTTTTTAACTCAATAAATTTTAATTTCTATTAATATGAATAGAGAATTGAAAGGTTTGATAAATATTACAATTAGATTATACGGAGAATTAAGAAGTAGTTTTTCAAATAAAAATTCGTTAATTTTAGAGGTTGATGAAAATTTTAAAATTATTGATTTATTTAATAAATTAAATTTGAAACAAGACGATATATTCGTAACTCTTGTTAATGGTCAAGCCCAAAATTTTCAACATACCTTAAAAGAGAATGATCTTGTGGACATTTTCCCTTTTTTAATTGGTGGTTAAATAAATTTATTCTGTAATAGAATTCTTTAATTCCCTTTTTAAAGGAACTCTTAATAAACTCAATTCATAATTAAATGGAAATAAAATTAATCCAATTTTATGTGAACCCTAATGAGCGAAAATAACTCAAATACTTTAATAATTAAAAGAGTTTTATCCGTTCAAAGCATCATTGGAATAGCTTCAAGCATAGTAAGTAACCCAGTTTTACCATTTTTTTATCGGAATTCAGGGGCTTCAATAGAACAATTAGGCATTATTACTATGTTTAATTTTTTTTAGGATTTGGTATATTTGAACCCCTATTTGGTTATTTTTCAGATAAAATAGGTAGAAAAAAAATTATTTCAATTTCTGTTGCATTAAATGCAATAATAATTCTTTCATTTACTTTTTTTAAAGACATAAAATGGTTTTATTTAATATCTTTCTTACATGCAGCCTGTAATGCTGGTCACGTAACTCCTTCAAGAGCATTAATTGCAGATATCACCCCTAAAGAAAAACGAGGAAAAAATTATGGCTCCTTTTTATCAATTCAATCTCTGGGTAGAGTGATTGGTCCTTCCATTGGAGGTTATCTTGTTTATAATTTTGGTTATAATTCAGCTTTTATTGCATCGATGATTTTAATGATAATATCTACTATTAACGTTGTATTTTTCTACCCAAATGAAACTAACTCACTTAGGAATAAAACTGAATCTAATTCAGATCCTTCGAGTATTCTAACTCGGAGAACAATAATTTTTATTGCGTCTCGAGCTTTGCCTTTCTTTTTCATGTTTTATGCAACAATATTAACAATTATTATCAAAGAATCTCCAAAGTACAATGCAACTGAAGCAACACTTGGGTTGATGACAACAAGCATTTCAATTATTAGTCTTATTGCTCAATATATCTCTGGATTAATACTTGATAAAATTGGTAGCATAAAATTAATTGTGATTGGGTTTATACTTGATGGCTTTGGTTACGTGCTGTATTTATTTGTAGATAACCTACAGACAATTTGGCTAGTCAGGCTAATTATTGGAGCAATAAGCCCATTTTATAATGTTGGCATGATGGTTGCAATGATGGAAATTGTTTCACCAGCAAATTATGGTTTTGCTATGGGATTGTATGGATTATCCGAGGATATTGGAGGTATTATTGGCTCTCCATTATTAAGCACAATATATCAAAATTTTGGATTTCAAGTTACCACCTATTTTATTTCTTTTCTATGTTTTTTTGCTGCAGCATTAGTTTGGTTTAACATGAAAAATTTGAAAAAATAATTCATTTTAGTTTAAAAAAGTTTAGAAAAATAATTGATAGTTGATTATGTTTTTAAAGTTAATAGTGTTTTTAATATATATTTAGTGTCCGTAATATCTTTAAGAATCAATTTCTTTTTAAATTCTATTGGATGACAACCTTTAGAGCTAAACGTAATGGAGTTTCTACTCTAATAGTATTAATAATCCTAATGGTTATGATGTCATCTGCTTCAGTCGCTTATTTTTATACTAATGGTTTTCAGACTATAAGACCTTCTGAAATGTCAGGAGGATCACAGAATCAAGAATATTCAGTATTAAATGATGCGATTAACGATTTACAGAAAAATGGTAATGAAATAGTTGAAGTAGAATCTTCTCCAAGTGGAAGTATAAATTATGTTACTTCTTACTCAACTTTTAAAAATTTGGCCAAAAAACAGACCGTCTATTATTTTGTAGAATCATATAAAAGCATACTTTTTATTGAAAAAGAAGACAAAATTTATGCTTGGGCTCCTCAAAAATGGGAGAAACTGAAAATTTTAAGCACTGATTGTGATCTACAAACTCCCGGTTGGTTAATAACTATAACAATTAAAAATATGGGAAATTATCCTTTAGCTATTTCAAATATTCATATAGCTGGTGATGAAATAGCTGGTACAAATTTCAATACTGAAAATTATGTTCCCTTATCAGCGTCATGTACCATTAAGAAAAATACAATCTTAGATCAAGATGAATCCATCACATTTGAGATTAGAGTAAGCAATTATTATAAATATCTAAAAGTCGGTTCTATCTGTGAAATAAAGTTGAGTACATCCTCTGGTTACTATATTAAAAGAATGATCAATTTTGAATCCAGCAAAAAAGGATAATTATTGAAGATAGAAACCTATATTTTGAATCCATAACAGGTTAATGATTGTTTACTAAGATATTTTCTATGAGATCAGCTGCATTACTTCTTTTAGGATTATCTCTCGGATGTATGTTAACAATAGCTAGTTCCTTTTTAGTTAATGAGGATATTCTAAATTTTGGTGGAAGTAAGGTTAAGGATCTTGAAGAAGAAAATTATCGAATTATTACAGAACTTAATAATCTCAGAAACTTGTATGATGAGTTATTATCAAATTATACACGTCTACAATTGGAGTATATTACAGGAAACTCTCAAGGCTCTAGTCTCCAGTCATCTGGGAGTAACTATATTGATGAAAATGATCGTATCATAAATAGGCAATATACTTGGACATATAATTATGAGAAATGGACTCTAAATCTTTCAATCCCTGAACAATTATATCATTATTATAGAAATATTCCTAGATCTCCTTCAACTGATTACTCTGTTTATGTAACTCATCCTTATGATGACAAATATATAGAATCAATTTTAATGAAATTTAATGAAATTACTTTAAGAAAGGGTTTCTCTGAAACAAAAAAAATTGGATTGTTAATATCATTCATTCAAAGTCTCCCTTATACTTCTGATGCTGTTACTACAGGATTTGATGAGTATCCACGTTATCCTGTTGAAACATTAGTTGATTATGGTGGAGATTGCGAAGACACTTCCATTTTAACTGCTGCCCTTTTAAAATCGATGGCAAAAGACGTGATACTATTAAAACTGTATAATCATTTATCAGTTGGAATCGCTGGCATCAGCTCTCAAGGATACTATTACCTATATAATGGTAAAAATTACTATTATTTAGAAACAACAGGTGAAGGTTGGGGAATAGGGGATTTACCTGATGAATATAAGGGAACCTCAGCAACAATTTATGATTTAATTCCAACTCCAATAATTACGCATAATTGGACTTCTAAATGGGAAGGATCAAAAATAGTGTTAACTGTAACAGTGGAAAATCTTGGTTCTGAAAACGCAAAAAATTACTATATTGAAACAGGATTTGATACTGGAGATAATACATGGTGGAATAATCAGAAAAGCCTACCATTTGATTTACCAATTGGTGGAAAAATATCCTTTAGCCTCATACTTCAACCACCTAAAAATAAATACACACGTCTTATTGTCGAAATTTGGAATAGTGATGGAAAATCAGTTGACTCAAGTACTTCAAAATGGTTTAATACATAAAACTGTTAAATTTTATTGATAAAATATAAATCATTATTAAAAATAATTTGATGATTATTCACCATTTTATAAATTATACTAGAAATAATATTGTATGTTTCCTGTGTTTGCTTAATTTTATAAGTTTTAGTCATTGTTTGAATTATTGCATTTTTATTTAAACCTAAACTGTGTTCTAAAATATATTGTATAGTTATCGTTAACTCTTCCGGGGAAATATGCTCAATTTTTCGAAAAGTGTTTGGTGAATTTGATTTCGGGATGCGTATTTTTACTAAAGCATTATTTGATGACCATAAAAAACCTCCAATTTTTACGAGTTTACCATTTCTTGTTTGCTGCTCAATAAGGTCAGTGAAGAGTTTTCTATGAGCACTTGTTACTGGTTTAAGTTTTAATGCAGTGTTAAGTCGTTTAAACGCCAAATCTGTATGTATGGGGTTTTCTGTCAGGACTAAATTTTGAATAAGATGACTTATTTCTTGATAATAATAACGTAAATAGAGTTTTTTTTGGTCAGCAGGGATTTTATTGAAAAAAATTTTGGGTAAAAGCTTAGCAACTTCATAATTTTCAGCTCCTGGTAATTTTGATGCTTCAAACTCGGTTATTACTTGACGCTCAACTTTTTTATTATTTTTAGGAACATTTAATTTAACTTTTCTATTGCTTCCCCCTGATTCAGCTTGTTTTAAAGCAATTGTGAGGCGCTCAATCTCTGATACTCGTCTTTGAACCCACTCAGGTGACCATATTCTATGGATGTTCCAACCCATATTTTTTAATATTTGGACTCTCAAACGATCTCTGTCACGTGTGGTAGGAATTGTAGAATAGTTCTCTCCGTCAATAATTATTCCCAGTATGAATTTTTCTGGATCAATTATGGTTTTTACTCCTAAATCAATTTTTAATCTGCTTTTACCAACATTCAGTATTGGAGAGTAACCAAGTTTATGGATTTCTTCTGCAATATCATTTATTATTGAAGGAACATCTTTGGTTTCTTCAGTTTTTTCTTCAATTTGTAATAAGGACTGTTTTTCTGCATATTGTAAATAATCGTGTAGGCTCTTTACACCAACTGAATTTGTTGAGGATAAGTCAATATCGTTTGATTTTATAGAGCTTACTAGAATTACTTTTTCTTTAGCTCTAGTAATGGCCACATTTAACCGACGTTCTCCCCCCTCTTTATTTAAGGGTCCAAAATTGAGAGTCATTAAACCGTTATTATCGTAACCATATCCAACACTAATTATCATTACATCTCTTTCATCGCCTTGAACATTCTCAAGGTTTTTAACAAAAAATCCTTGTAGGCGATCTTCTTTGAGTAATTTTTCGTACTCGTCATCAATTTTTAAACGGGCTTCAATCTCGTCTTTTACGCAATTCATTTGATTTATACTGAATGTAACTATACCTAACGATTTATTGGGGGTTTCTTTGAAATGTTTGAAGACTAAATCAACTACATTCTGAGCTTCACGAATATTTGTTCGAGTTCCTCCCCTATCATATAATCCATCAGAGACGTAAGAAAACTCTATACCTAATTCTTCTCCTTTATTTATTGCAGACGGGAAGAGAATCAGTTTGCCATCATAAAACTCATTGTTTGAAAAAGATATCAATGAATCATGTTTACTACGATAATGCCACTGAAGCATTTTCACAGGTAAACCAATCGAAAAACATTCGTCAAGAACGCTATCAAAAACCCCAATATCTTCCACGGATTCATCCCATTCAACATCAGTATCGGTTAAATATTGGAAAAATGGAGTAGGTGGAAGCTGTTTATTATCTCCTGCAACAATTAAGCAATCTCCCCGATATATTGCACCAACCGCATCCTCTGTGAATATCTGGGAAGCTTCATCAAAAACAACTAAATCAAAATGAATCCTTTCAGGTATAATGAATTGGCTTACACTAATAGGACTCATCAATAAACAAGGTTTTAATTTCCTGATTAAGTTAGGAATCTTATCAAATAAATGACGAACAGGCATCTGCCTTCTCTTTTTTGCAGCCTCTCTTAACAAAACACTAATCTCTGAATCAGGCGCTTCAATGAAGATACCTTGCGGTTTATTGGTATTAGCATAATCAATGACTTTGTTAGGAGCTTTCTCAATTAAGAGTTTATCAAGAGCAATAAAATCCTCAACAATCTGATCATGATTATTACCTCTAAACTTCCTTAAAGTATCGTCTTCAACCAAAAAATGCGCGAATAACCCATTAAAAATTGCTTTCGTATATACATCAACTAAAAGATCTTTTTTAATTCGTCTCTCACAGATTTGTTTAACAAATTTCTCTAAACCTTCATCAAAAAGTTTTTGAGAGATCTCTTTAAAATCAAACCAAAATTGAAGATCATCTATTCTGTCAATTAATTGATTTGTTTGAAGCAATAATTCATTAGTATTTAAATCAGCGATGATTCCACTCCAAAAAGGTTTAGTAAAACGATTGTTTATATCATATATTGACTGTTTTATCAAATTAAGTTCTTCTTCCGCTTTGAATTCAGGTTGAATTAAGGTTTGATCTGTTACATATTGTAGTAACTCTGCTGATGGAGCAGATTTGAGAATATTTAGGAAACCACGAGTCCAGTCTATTGCGTTAATAATTTTACTCCAGTCTGTGGAGATACCATGATACAGGTTACCATAATTCTCAGTATAGTGAGATGAGGTTCTTGATTCTTCTTGTTCAAAATCATTTAATTTTTCTGAATTTTTTAGTTCATTTATTAATTGATAATAATCAGTTAGGTCATCAAATTTTTTAGTGATAAGAGCTGGTTGACTCTGTTCTTTCAATATTATTAATCGTCTATTGGTCTCGATTGCCCATTCTTTTAAAATATCCAAGGACACTTCGGTTAGTTTATTATTTGTGTTGGGAATTTTTTCTGGAATCAGTTCTTTAAGATGATTCGCATCTGCTCTCCATTCACTATAAGATTCTTTGATGGTTTTTGAGTTTTCTATTAATTCTCTCTCAGGTGTACCGCCTATGCAATAGTTATCACGTAAAATCTTTGATGCTCTTTGATTACCAATGATTTCAAGTATTTGCCTAGCATTTTTTATCGCTCTATAGGAATTGTCAAAATCAATCTCTTCTTTATAATATGAACCCATAATTTTCTTCAAATTTTCTTGTTCCGATTTTAATACGTTGTTAATTGATTTCAGTTCTTTAGCTATTTTTAAGTCCTCAAGCACTGATGCGGGTACTCTACCATTTTTTACTGTTTTAGAAATTGTATCAATTATTCTATAATAGTTTGGTCTTAAAAACTTGAAAAATGAAGACCCGGGACCTTCAAGATAAGTTATAATAATGTCAAGATCAAGGTCTAGAACCATTTCTGTATAATTTTCCAATTTTGTTCTAAACTCATTTCTTTTTTCATAATCATTTTTTGACTTGTTATACGCTTCTTCAACTTTTTCAAGATTTGAACGTTCAAGCCAACTCCGTTCAGGTTTATTGGGTGTTTCTAATAGATCATTTAATTTTTGAATTTGCTGAATTTTATTAATTGTTAAATGGTCTAATTTTATTTCCAAATATTCAGTTATTTTTTCGGTTACATTTTTCCATGTATCAATGTTCTTAACGGTTTTCAACAAAAATTTATTCAATGCATCTAAATTTTGTAATAAACTACCGTCAGATTGAGTTGGTGTTTTAAGATATTGTACTGTATCTGTCATAGCATTTAGGATTAAATCAGATGTTCCTTCAGGTAATGCCCTAAACCTATTATCATATTTCTTTTCAAGATCATCTCGTATTTTCCAATATTGGGTCCAAGCAATTTTTGATTTTTCTGCTTCAGACTTAAGATGCTGGAGATCCGTTGTAAAAAACCAGTCTTTAGGTGGATAAGGAGAAATAGCGATAATATTTGATAATCTAAGTAGATCATCATAATCCACAATTTTTTGTGGTATCTTTGTATTTGTTTTACTACAAAATTCCTCAGCCTTTACATTTATTGAGGTAATGGAGTTTTTTAATGTATTAAGTAGATTTTTCCAACTGGTCTGGATCTCGTTTGAATGTTTTTCAAGTTTAACATCTTTCCAAGGAAATTTTGCACCTTCTTCAATTACTATCCAATTATTCGATAGTTTTCGAATATTCTCTTCAATGGCAAATATTTTTGATTGATTAAGTGTAGTAAAAAAGGGATATTCTGATGGGATATCTGGAATTTCTTTTAGTTTCGAGAGTTCATTAAGAACATTATACATAGAATATTTTGATGGTTCTCTAATCTTATGTAACGCCTTTGAATATTCGTTAAGTTGATTTTTACGTGTTTTTAACCTATCAACTTCATCAGGACTTAACGCTTTATCAGGTTTAAGATGTTCCGTGAGTGCCCTATTTAATTCATTGATTACCTCTCGTTTATTTGCTTTATAACTATGAAGTTCAAGACAGTATTCATCTAGGTTTTTTTCTTTTAATCTATTATATACCACGTCAAGGGCTGCCATTTTTTCGCTTACAAATAGAATACTTTTCCCTGATGCAATGTATTCCGAAATTATGTTAGCTATTGTCTGACTTTTACCTGTCCCAGGGGGTCCATGCATTATAAAAGATTGCCCCTGAAGTGCATATTGTATGCATAACTGCTGACTGCTATCTGCATCAAGTATTTGGAAAGTTTTCTCAGGATCAAGTTTGTTGTCCAAATCTTCAAGTTTTGGCAAATTTTTTTGGATTAGATTATATACAGTCACTTTTGATAATGACCTAATAATTGGGTGTTTTTCAATAATTTCGAAGTTATCGATTAAATCCTGATATATAGCTAATTTTGAGAAAGAAAATAATCCCAAATAACAGGATTTTTCTATACTCCATAGAAATTCTTTATTTATGAAATCAAGTTTTTCGAAATATGTAGACAGACTATCGTCTTCTTCATTACTAAAATCAGGTATTTCTATATCATAATCAAATTTCAACTTTAATTTTAATGCAGGATTTACTATGATGCTTTCTTCAACGGGTGGAACTTTAATATAATAAGGTGAACGCGCTGATTCCTTAATTAATTCCACCGGAGTCATCAAAAGAGGTGAAAGTGTTTCTTGTTTAGTTTCTTTGTCAATCCATTTAAGAAGCCCATATGTTAGAAAAAGAATTCTGATTCCTCTTTCAGTATATTCTATTGAAGATCTTCTTTTTAGATTCTTTAAAATCTTGTCTAACTGTGTTACATCAGACCAACCAGGGAGAATTGCTGTAGTTTTTTTTGGTCTTACAGCTTCCTGTGTAATTTTATCCCCATTTATTGGAGGTTGCCATATCTCCCATGCCCTCTCCTTCACAACTAATCTACTAAAAATTTCATCTAAGTCAGGTGAAATAATATTTAATGTAGAGGTTTTTGAAGGTAGAAAAAATATTGCCTTATTACGTTTTGACAAATCTATAAGTTTCAGTCTCCATTCATCAACACGTTTCTGTATTCTAAGAGAATCCTGGGAAGATAAGGCGGTCATCTCTAAAAACGGAATAGTTAGTTTCACCAAATAAGACTTTATTTAACTAATGAAATCATAATTAACATATTTATAGTAAATAACAATTATTGACTAGTTTTTTTATTAACATATTCTATAACATTGATTAAGAGGATTACTTATATAAAAATCAAAATTGGAGTCTATCCTAATTGTTCAATTTAAAAAAAGTACAGGATGGTCTAACACAAATTTTTACTGACATACATCGAGTCCAAATAAAAATCGAAAATGTATATGAAATAAATGCTGGATGGGAAGCACATATTATTGGGTTTCGCCTCATTGAGGGAGATAACTTTACAGATCTTGTTGCACGAATTTACAATGGAACTAATGCGTCTCAAGTTGCTATTTATGAATTTAATGTAATGCATAATTTAGAGAAAACTGGGTATCCCGTTGCAGAAGTATACATATGTAATCCAGAAAATGAGCCATTAGGTACACCCTTCATCATTATGGAAAAAATTCCTGGGAACTCATTGATGGATCAGTTTATAGTCGATCCAATGAATCAAGCTGAATCACTTAAACTCTTTAGCAAATTATATGTAGACTTACATAAATTAGCTCCACGAAAAATTATTCCAGTTAAACGAAAGTATAAAACAACAAAAGGACGATTGAATCATCTATTCCATTCATATGAGAAAAATATTCGTTTGGAAAACTTTCCTGAACTTACTCCAATATTATTATGGGTGCAGAAGGAAAGTAAAATCATTGAAAATGTTCCTCTCTGTTTACTTCACAGAGATTTTCACCCTGGCAACATTTTATTCAGAACGAATGGTTCACCTGCTGTTATTGATTGGACCTCAGCAGATATTGGAGATTTCAGGGAAGATCTTGCATGGACAAAAATGCTAGCATCAACTTTTTATTCTGAATCTCTAGGTGACTTATTTTTAAAAGGTTACAACTCAGAATATGGTAAAAATATTAATAATATTGAATATTTCGAAGTTTTACAGATACTCAGAAGATTAACTGATTTCAGCTTTTCAATCTCTAAAGGGGGAAGGATAGTTGGTATGAGAGACGATGTATCGAAAATTATGTTAAATCAGAAAAAACATTATCAAAATGTATTGTCTCGACTTGAAAAATTAACGAATCTACAGGTTCCTGGTATTTATAAAATAGTATCATCATAAACATTTGAATTTTAATTTCATTTCAAAATGTGTATCTACCAAATTTCATAATTATTAGTTGTTTGCAAATACTTTAAGAGGAAAGACTTATGCATTACTCAATTTTATGCAAAAAAATCATATGATTCTTGATTATTTTCTAAATATTTTTAGGGATAGACTGTGTTTTTTGTTATTCTATTGAATAACTCAGGCTTCCTTGAAAGACTTAAGAAAACGAAATTACTTCTTCCTCCTTTGTCAGGTTTTACTGATTATGCTTATAGGCAAATTTTGGCAGAATTCTCTCCACCATTTATCTGCACTGAAATGATTAGCCCTCACGCTATAATTCATAGGAACCCAAAAGTATTGAGGTCACTGGAAAAAATTGATGGCCCCCATTTAAGTGGTGTTCAGCTAATTGGCAATGAGCCTAAAGCAATGGCTGAGGCTGCAGAGATCATTGAATCACTTGGTTACGATTATGTTGACATCAACATGGGGTGTACTGTTAAGACTGTTACAAATTCTGGTGCTGGAATTGCTCTAATGAAGTCTGAAGAAATAGCAAGTGAAATTGCTAAAAATATTGTAAATTCAGTGAATATGCCTGTTACATGCAAAATGCGTCTAGGGTATAATAAAGCGAATTTGAATGCAGTAACTTTGGGAAAAAAATTGGCTGATATTGGTATAACATCAATAACCGTTCATGGTCGAACTGGAGAAAAAAAATTAGGTTTACCAATTGATTATGTAAAATTGAGGGAAGTAATTGAAAAAATCCCTATTCCCATAATTGCTAATGGAAACATTTTCAATGGATTCGATGCAAAAAACATGATTGATGCAACAAATGCAGCGGCAATTATGCCTGGGAGAGGAATAATTGGTAATCCATGGCTTGTAGCAGAGATCTTATCAGTTTTTTCTAATACCCCCATTCATCAGCCATGTCTACTAGAAAAAAAACAAGTTAGTCTCCAGCACACACTGAATTTAATTAATTTTTATAATGAAAAAACGGCAATAATTAAGATGAGGAAAATTTTACCAGAATATTTCAAATATTGTCAGAACCTAATCTCATTAAAAAAAGATATTCAAAATGTGAATAATTTGATAGAACTTCAAAATTTAATTGATAAAATAGAAAAGAATGGTTCAAAAATAAAATTCAAGAATATTAATACCTGAAAAAAATAAGCTCAAACTGACTACTTTTCATTCAATCAATAATACATCATTTTAATTTGATTTTTTGGAAACGCTTTAATCTAATCCCTTTAACCCATTTGTGGTGCGGGCCCGTAGCCCAGTGGATAAGGCGTCGGCCTCCGGAGCCGGAGAGCGTGGGTTCGAGTCCCACCGGGCCCGTTAACAGTGATGCAAAATGTCTAATCCTCTAAATAAACTGAGAGAAGAATGCAGCCAATTACTGAAACATGCGGTCTCAGAAGCTTACCCAAATATTACTGAATACGAAATAAAATTTACCATACCACCCAATGTTATGATGGGGGAGCTTTCTACAGCAGTGTGTTTTCAAATATCAAAAATTATCAAACAAAACCCTCATGAAGTTTCAAGAAAGTTATCAGATAAAATAAAAAAATCTCCTTTAATTCAATTGGCTGAGTCAGTTAATGGTTACATAAATTTCCGAGCAAATCTACATGCTTGGTCAAAATTAGTTCTTGAAACAATTATCAATGATCCAAATTATGGTTATTTGCAGATTAGTTATCCTGTGAATATCATCGTGGAACATACTTCAGCTAATCCGGTACACCCAATAACTATTGGTACTGCAAGAAACGCAATTCTTGGTGATTGCCTTGCTAAAATGGTTAAATATCGAGGTCACAAACTTTCGGTTCATTTTCTAGTAAATGACATGGGTCGACAAGTCGCTTTAGCTACATATGGATGGAAGCTACTTGGTGCTCCTGAGCCAAATATAAGTGGAGAATTATTTGTTGGGGCAATATATGCCAGTACAAATGTTTGTATTGAGTTAAAAAGAGTTACAACTGAACTAAAAAAAGCTGAAGAGAAAGCAGATGTGCCATTAATCACTGAGCTTCAAGAAGAATTAGAAAAATTTGAGGACGCAGCATCAGATCTGGAAAAAAATTATCCCAACATCTATAATTCTCTAAAAAATAATATTAGTCTCGTCGAAGACCCATCGTTAGAGATT
>VGJH01000003.1 GCA_016867505.1 Candidatus Bathyarchaeota archaeon | reverse complement strand
TAGGGGAAAAGTTTTCTCAACAACTGTTGGGTTCCGCGCAAGAATTGAAGCAAATCTGAAAGCTAAAGGCGAGATGAGTGTAACCATACCAGGAGTTCCTGTACCAGTACCATTTGTTGTTTTAATGCGTGCTTTAGGTGTTGAAACTGATAAAAAAGTCGCTGATATGGTGAGTTTAGACGCTCAAATATTAGCTGAGCTTGAGTCCAGTTTCCGTGAATCAGCAAATGTACATACCCGTGAAGATGCGATATTGTATATTGGGAACCGTGTAGCCTTTGGGCAAGTTAAGGAATTTAGAGTAAAACGTGCTGAAACCATACTTGATAGAAACTTATTACCTCACATTGGTCGTGGACCTAATGAGCGGATGGATAAGGCGATTTTCCTAGGAGAAATGGCTGCACGAATCATTGAATTAAAGCTAGGAATCAGACGAGAGGATGATAAAGATCATCTAAAAAATAAAAGAATCAAACTTGCAGGACCTTTGTTAGCTGAATTATTCCGATCAGCCTTCTGGAGCTTATATCGTGACATGAGATATCAGTTTAGGCGAATGAGCAGCAGGAGAAAAGGTGTTTTAATAAGCGCTGCAGTTCGACCTGGAATAATCACTAGCCGGATACAACATGCCTTAGCTACCGGAAATTGGCGTCGTGGAAGAGTAGGTATGACTCAATTACTCGACAGGACTAATACAATCTCTTCATTAAGTCATTTAAGGAGACTGCAATCACCTCTTAGTAGAAGCCAGCCTAACTTCGAAGCCCGTGACCTACATGCCACACACTGGGGGAGACTCTGTCCAAACGAAACCCCTGAAGGTGCAAATTGTGGTCTTGTTAAAAATTTGGCATTAACTGCAAGTGTATCTGCTGGCACTGATGCTGAGAAAGTCAAAAAAACACTTGAATTTATGGGCGTAGTAAAATCAAAAGATGCTGACGAACAACTAAGGCATGAAGGGGCTAAAATTTTTGTTGAAGGCTACCTATTGGGTTATACTACATCACCACAAGAGTTAGTTGACCAAGTCAGAGACATGAGAAGAAAAGGCGATATCAGTACAGAAATTAATATTTGTTATTACTCAAGTGGAAACGAAATCTATGTAAATTGTGATGAGGGAAGAATTAGAAGACCCTTAATCATTATTCAAGATGGTAAAAGTCTATTAAAACAAAGGCATGCAAGGAATTTGAGAGAAGGTCGATGGCAGTGGAGTGATCTTGTCCGTGAGGGCATAATTGAATACCTTGATGCTGAAGAAGAAGAAAACGCCTACATAGCAATCGAGACTGATAAACTAAATTACGAACACACCCACCTAGAGATATGTTCATTTGCTATTTTGGGTGTGACTGCAGCAATCATCCCATATGCAGAGCATAATCAGTCTCCACGTAACACATACCAAGGTGCAATGGCTAAACAAGCACCTGGAGTTTATGCACTAAATTATAGAGATCGTACTGATACTCGTGCACATCTCCTACATTACCCACAAAAACCAGTTGTAGAGACAAAACCAATGGAAGTAATTGGTTATAACAGGAGACCTGCTGGGCAAAACTTCATTGTCGCAGTTTTAAGCAGCAGTGGCTACAATATGGAAGATGCAATCATTTTTAATAAGAGTGCGGTTGAACGTGGATTAGGTCACAGTAGCTTTTTTAGAATGTATAAAGCAGAATGCAAGCAATATCTTGGTGGAGCAAAGGATCGTTTAATTATCCCTGAAGAGGGAATTCGTGGCTATCATGGAGCCGAAGCATACAGGCACTTAGAAACTGATGGATTAATCGCCATGGAAGCCGAAGTTAAAGGAGGGGACGTACTCATTGGACGAACAAGTCCACCACGTTTCATGGAAGAGTATGGTGCCTTAGAAGTCCGAGGACCCCAGTTAAGAGACACCTCAATTGGTGTACGTCCAACAGAAGAAGGAACTGTTGATGGGATATTCATTACTAAAGATATTGAAGGAAGTCATTTAATTAAAGTCAAAGTCCGAAGCAACCGGGTCCCTGAACTTGGTGATAAATTTGTTAGTCGTCACGGTCAAAAAGGAGTTATTGGTATGCTGGTTCCCCAAGAAGACATGCCTTTCAGCGTGCATGGAACCATACCTGATATTATAATCAATCCTCACGCGTTCCCAAGTCGTATGACTGTTGGTCAATTCATGGAAAGCTTAGCAGGAAAAGCTGCATCAGCTCGTGGCGATCCAGTGAATGGTACACCTTTCGATAATGAAAGTGCAAAAACCTTAGCTGAAATACTCACAGATTTAGGATTCCATCCTGGCGGAAGAGAGATAATGTTTGATGGCCAAAGTGGAAAAATGTTTGACACTGAGGTCTTTATTGGTGTAGTATATTATCAAAAGCTTCACCATATGGTTGTTGACAAGATCCATGCAAGAGCACGTGGTCAAGTGCAGATGCTTACTCGTCAACCCACCGAAGGACGTGCTCGTGGAGGTGGACTTAGGTTTGGAGAGATGGAGCGTGACTGTCTTGTTGGTCATGGTGCTGCTATGCTGCTTAAAGATCGTTTACTAGAAGAATCTGATGCTTATACAATTTATGTCTGCGAAAAATGTGGTAAACAAGCATACTTCGATCAACGTCAAAGAAAATACATATGTCCTATATGTGAAGGGAAAGGCGAAATCGAGGCTGTAACGATAAGTTATGCATTTAAGCTATTATTACAGGAAATGCAGAGCCTTTGCCTATCACCTAGTTTACAATTAGCTAAGGAGGTAGAGTAAATGAGCAAGGTAATTGATTCAATAAAATTTGGTTTACTACCTCCAGATGAAATTAGGAAATTATCAGCAGTAGAGATTCAGACATCAGACACTTATGATGAAGATGGTGCCTCAATTTCAGGAGGCTTAATGGATCATCGTTTAGGTACTTTGGAACCAAGACAACGTTGCCAGACCTGTGGTAACATAGCCATAAACTGTCCAGGTCATTTCGGGCACATCGAGCTTGCAGTCCCTGTAATTCATGTTGAGTTTGCTAAACAAATTTATAGACTATTAACTGCAACATGCCGTGGCTGTGGACGAGTACTACTCAAAGATGAAGAAATTGAACTCTTCACAAAAAGAAAAGAAGAAGATCTAAAACTTTTTGGAAAAGTAAGCGATGAGACAATAAATGAAATTCTAAAACAAGCAAAGAAGTATAAAAGAGGTAAAGAATGCCCACATTGTAGGATGATTCAAACAAACATCAAGTTTGCTAAACCCACTACTTTCTATGAATCAGAGTCAACAGATGAAGAGACGGAAACTGTAGAAGAAACGGATCTTGAGGCAGCTGAAGGTGATGAATCAGCTCGAAGGCTTACCGCAAATATGATCCGTGAATGGTTCGAAAGAATCCCTGACGACGATTTAACTATACTGGATTTTGAACCAAATGTTGCTAGACCAGAATGGATGATTCTTCAGGTTTTACCTGTTCCACCAGTTGATGTTCGTCCAAGTATAATTCTTGAATCAGGAATTAGAGCAGAAGATGATCTGACACACAAGTTAGTTGATATTATTAGAATCAATCAACGTCTCAGAGAGAATATTGATGCTGGAGCACCAACTTTAATCATTGAGGATCTTTCTGAGCTTCTCCAGTATCATGTAACTACATACTTCAATAATGAGGTGTCTGGTATTCCACCAGCTAGGCATAGAAGTGGAAGGACACTTAAGAGTCTTGCTCAAAGACTTAAAGGAAAAGAAGGGCGTTTCAGAGGAAACCTTTCTGGTAAACGTGTAGATTATTCAGCTCGTACTGTAATTAGTGGTGATCCAAACCTCGACATTAATGAGGTTGGAGTACCAGTAGCCATCGCTGTTAGGTTAACTGTACCAGATATTGTGACTATTAGAAATATTGAGGAAATGAAACGTCTCGTAGTTAATGGTCCCTACAAGCACCCAGGCGCTCTATATGTTATTAGACCTGATCAGAAGAGGATTCGCTTAGAGTTTGTAACAGAAAGAGGTGGAATCGCAGATACTCTTGAGCCAGGGTTCATTGTTGAGCGTCATTTAAAGGATGGAGACATAGCTCTCTTCAATAGGCAGCCTTCGTTGCACCGAATGAGTATAATGGCTCATAGAGTTAGAGTCTTGCCTTACAAAACATTTAGAATGCACTTGGCTGTATGTCCACCATATAACGCAGATTTTGATGGAGATGAAATGAATCTTCACATCCCTCAGAGCAAAGAGGCTCAGACAGAATCACGATTATTAATGCAAGTTCAGGACCAGATTCTATCTCCACGTTATGGTGCACCAATTATTGGAGCTACAAAAGACTTCATCAGTGGTGCTTATTTATTAACACGTAAAGAAACCCTGCTCACTGCACAGGATGTTGGAAAAGTCTTAGCACATGCAGGATATAGAGGAGATATTCCTGAAGCTCAAGTTACAAAGCCTGAACCACTTTGGACGGGAAAACAAGTTTTCAGTCTATTCCTACCAAAAGATTTCAGTTTCGTAAGTCGAGCAAACATTTGTAGACATTGCCCAACTTGTGTCCGTGAAGAATGCCAATATGATGCTTATGTAATGATTGAGAGTGGAGAACTTAAGACCGGAGTCATTGACAAAAATAGTATCGGAGCTGAGCGTGCTGAAACGATCTTCCACAGGATAATTAAAGACTATGGGACTGATGTGGGACACGATTTTCTCAATAGCATTACAAAATTAATTAACAGTTTCCTAAATATTCATGGGTTCAGTTATAGCATGGATGAGTTAAACATCCCAGATAAAGAAAGAAACACAATAAACAATGTAATGCGAAAGATGGAGCGTAGTGTAGAGAATCTAATTGAAGATTACAGTACAGGGCAACTCGAAAGGTTACCTGGTCAAAGTCTACAAGAATCATTTGAAATCAAAGTCATGAACGAGCTAGCACAAGCCCGTGATAAAGCAGGTGAAACAGTTGAACAAGGCTTAGGCATGGGTAATGCTGGCATTATTATGACACGAAGCGGAGCTAGAGGAAGCAGCTTAAACATAGGTCAGATGATGGGCAGTGTTGGTCAGCAAGCCATTCGTGGTAAACGTATAATGAGAGGATACGAGAATAGAACCCTAAGCCACTTCAAAGATAACGATGCTACACCTCAAGCTAGAGGTTTTGTCTATAACTGTTATAGAGATGGATTAACACCATTAGAATACTTTTTCCACAGCATGGGTGGCCGTGAAGGTCTAGTAGATACAGCTGTACGTACACAGCAAAGCGGATATATGCAGCGTAGGTTAATTAACGCTCTTGAGCACCTTAGAGTCGAATACGATGGCACAGTCAGAAATAGTATCGGAGATATAATACAATTCAAATATGGAGAAGATGGAATCGATCCAGGAAAAAGCGATCATGGTAAAGCAGTTAATATTACACAGTTAATTGATAGAACAAAAATTACTATGAAGAAAGGTAAACCTGTTTCAAATGAAACCATTGAAAAGAAAATCACCGACTTAATGAATGATTTACCATCCAGCGTGACAGAGAGTCTTAAGAAACAATTAGCAACAGCAGAGTTAACTGAATCGGGATTAAAAAATGTTCTAGAAGCAGTTCTTAAAAATTACGACTTCAGTTTAGTTGAACCTGGAGAAGCAGTTGGTATACTTGCAGCCCAGAGTATTGGAGAGCCTGGTACACAGATGACTTTGCGTACCTTCCACTACGCTGGTGTTGCAGAACAAAACGTAACTCTTGGTCTACCACGATTAATTGAAATCGTCGATGCTAGAAGAACGCCTTCAACGCCTGTAATGACCATACGTCTTGATATGAAACATAAAAAGAGTGAAAAATTAGCTCGTGAAGTTGCGCAGAAATTAACCTATACAACATTAGATGACATTGTCGACGAAGTAAATGTCGATTTCAACTTAAATGCAGTAAGAATCAATTTCGACGATGAAAGAATGGCTTCTTTAGGTATATCTGAGAAAGAAGTTGAAACCGCGATACCAACAAAATTCGAGAAGCAAGACAATACCTATTTAATAAGTTTAGATGAAGAGAAAACAGGTAATCCAGAATTACTAATACAATCTGTAATGTTAGGTAAAATACGCGGAATCCCAGAGATTAAACGTGTATTAACTGTTCAAGAAGAGGGTGAGTGGATAATCCGTACGGATGGAAGTAATCTTGAAGGAGTAATTAACATCGAAGGAGTCGATCCACTTAAGACAACCACAAACAATATACATGAAATTGCTGAAATCTTAGGAATTGAAGCAGCAAGAAATGCATTGATAAAAGAAGCGCATGCTGTACTTGAAGAACAGGGATTAGACGTTGATGTAAGGCATGTCATGCTTGTATCAGACATCATGACAAAAACTGGTGAAGTTCAACAAATCGGTCGCCATGGAATAAGTGGTGAAAAGAGTAGTGTATTAGCACGTGCAGCATTTGAATTAACAATACAACACCTTGTAGCAGCTGCACTCAGGGGAGAGATCGATCCCCTTAAAGGTGTAATCGAAAATATTATCGTAGGACAATCCATGCCTCTTGGTACAGGTAGCGTGGAGTTGTTCATGACGATGGGAGGAAAACGCGATGAGTAGCATAGATCATGAGCTGAGACTCGCACTCTCCACTGGTAAAGTCCAGGTAGGATCTAAAATTACAGTTAGGGAGTTGCGTAGAGGTAGAGCGAAGCTGGCAATAGTCAGTAGTAACTGCCCGCTAGATGCGCTAGAGACAATAAAAAATTATGGAAAACTTTCCGAGATCCCTGTTATGGAGCATCCTAAAGATAGCGTAGACTTAGGTACTCTATGTGGGAAACCTTTCCCTGTATCTGCTATGGTGATTAATGAACCTGGTGACTCCAAAATCCTTGATTTGGTGAAAAAATAAGATGCTGAGTAACGTAAAAATTACAGAGAATGAGATGAAGTATATTCAGTTATTACAGAATATGACTGGAGCCACAATAGTTGACTGCATAATTGAAGGTGAAACAATATTATTCACAGTCAAGAAAGGAGAGGTTGGCCTCGCAGTAGGGAAAGGTGGAGACAAAATCAGACGGTTCAGAACAATGACAAACAAACAAGTTGAAATTTTTGAATACATGGAAGATCCCGATAAATTCCTAAGAAATGCACTGAAACCAGCTAAAGTAAAAGATATCAGACTCGTTGACAGAATGGATGGACATAAAATTGCTATGGTTAATGTAGATCCTAAAGACAAAGGAATAGCAATAGGAAAAAATGGCGAAAACATTAAAAAAATTAGGTTCCTAGCGAAAAGATATTTCGAATTAGAAAACGTGGTAGTAAATTAACTTATTTATTATATTTTTATAGAATTATTCGTTTTAAATAAAAATTAATTCAATAATTCATTATTCAGTAATAATCTTCTTACTGTTTAAAGTTATATTTACTTGATATACTTTTACTTACAATATCTATAAATTGTTTTCTTTATAGAAGCGTTTATTAATCGATTGCCTATAATACGTGAAGTTCGGGTGATTATTTGAACAATAAGCAAAGTTTCTTCAGTTTTTTCCAAGGAAACATTCGAGTTTTAGTGATTGGGAGAGCAATTTGGACCTTAGGATCATCATTACCGAGCCCATATTATACATTATACATGTTAGCTTTAGGAGCTACACCTAGTGATATTGGATTAATAAATTCATTGGCTATTATTGGTGGAATGTCAGTAGAACCTCTTGGAGGCTATATTGCTGACAGACGAGGGCGTGTAAAACTTGTCGGGATATTCACTTTTGGTTTTGCTATTTGTTATTCAATTTTCGCTTTCGCGCCAGATTGGAGGTTTCTAGGAATAGGACAAATTCTTCAACAGATGTGTTTTTTTTATTCACCTGGATTAAATGCAATAATGTCTGATTCATTACGTCCAGGAACCCGTGGTAGAGGATATGCATTAGAGAGAACCTTCCCTCTGGCATTGAGTATGGTTGCCCCATATTTAGGTGGATTATTAATCTCCCATTATGGTACAGGTGACGCTGCCCTTATCAGTGCAATGAGGCAATTATATATTCTTTCATTAATATTTGGTTTAGTTACAGCCTATCTAAGATTAAGGTACTTGAAAGAAACTCTTACAAGTAATGATCCACCATTTAAATTAAGAGAACTACCTAATGTAATTAAAGATGCATATACAGGGATTTGGGAAACAATTAAATGGTTGCCCCATAACTTTAAACCAATAGTTTATCTACAATTTATTCAAACCTTTTTCATCTCCATGACTGCGCCTTTTTGGATATATTATGCTAAAAACACTCTAGGAATCACCGCCCCTGAATGGGGAACAGTTTTACTCTTCTCTGGTTTTACAGGAATCATTTCAATATTCCCCATTGGCTACCTTGTAGATAGAATTGGAAGTAAGAAAATGATTATGATTTCAATGTTTTTAGCAATTATAAGTGTTGCATTATTCCTACAAGCAACAGGTTTCTGGAGTGTCACATTAGTGTTAGTTGTTTTAGCAATGTCAAATTCCATTGTCACACCTGCTTGGGCATCTTTAATTGCAGATATGATTCCAAGAGATCGGAGAGGTCGAATTAATGCTTTGGTTGGCGAAAATGGAATTGGTGTATCAACTTCAAGAACGACTGGCGGAGGTATTCTCTTAGTAATCCCTGCTTCTTTGGGTGCTTCCATTGGTGGTTATCTGATAGAATGGAATATGACTGTACCATTCATGCTCTTATTAGGTGCATTAATTATATGTTTCTTATTCACATTCAAATTTGTTCATGAACCACAAAAAGCTGAGGTATAAACAAAACATATTTTTAATAAAGTTTTTTTGTAATTAATTTAAAAAAATATTAAAAGGTATCTATAGATTTTCTAATTGGTTTACAAATTCTTCTGCTTGTAGAATACCTTTTTTCCAGAATTCTTCTGTTGTGATATCTAAACCAATTTCCTTTGCTAATACTGCTGGTGATTTGCTGCTTCCAGCTGCTAGTAGTTTTTTCATTTTTGGTACAAATTTTATGCCTTGTTCTTTATATAGCCTGTAAAGGGAGAAAACGAATAATTGAGCAAATACATAAGGGTAATTATAGAATCTGTAATTAGGAATGTAATAGTGTGGTTTCATAGTCCATTCCCATTGCATTTCTGGAAGCCATTCTATTACATCACCATATATTTTATCGCGTGCATGAGTCCAAAGCTTTGCCACTGTTGAACCATCAAGGAATTTTCCTTCTTTGATTAAATCATACATGCTCTGTTCAAACCAGACTCTAGCAGAAACTTGGAACGCTGCCATGCCAAATTCATCTAATACTGTTGTTAGCACGATTTGTTTTTCTTCTTTTGTTTTCGCTTTAGAGAGCAATTTATCAGTTAATAAAAGTTCGCCAAATACACTCCCACATTCAGCTATACAACTCCCAATTTCATAGTTTAAGGGAGTTTGATTACGAGTTCCCAGATAAGCATGAACAGCATGTCCAAGTTCATGTGCTTGAGTATAAACATCTCCAATTTTACCATTAAATGTCTGAAGAATAAAAGCTGATTTACCACTTAACCAAGTTGAACAAAACGCGCCACTTTGTTTGCCTACCCGTGGTTCACCATCAATATGCTTCTGTGAATACATTTCGTTTATCCATATACCCCATTCAGAGTCAAAATTTCGATAGGCTTCAACAATTATTCGTTGGCTTTCATCCCAGGAGTAATCTTTCTCAATTGTGTTTAGTATTGGTGCAACAATGTCCCAATTTCCTAGTTTTGGTAATCCCATAATTCTTGCTTTAAGAATTAAATATCTTTGGTAAACCTTTACACTGTCTTCAATTATTTTCATCAGGGAGTTTATTGTTGCTTCATCAACATCATTAGCAATTAGACTCTGAGTCATTGGTGATTTGTATCTGCGTAATTCGCATATTGTTAGATGATCACTGCACACTGATCTTATTGCTGTGCTCCAAAGAATTTCATCTTCTCCAAGTTTTTCATATACGATTCTATTTGCTTCTTTTCTCAAATCTCGATTTTTGTTCTGATATAAACTTATGACTTCCCCATAATTCAGAGTTTTTTCAATACCATCAATCATTATTTTAAAAATACGTGTAGTCAGCCAGTCTCCTTGTAATTGACTCCACGCGTTAATTCCGTTTCTATCTTTTGAAATAATTACCTTTTCTTCTTTTTCAGTTAATTGGTAAGGAATTTTTCTAATTATTCTTTCAAGGTAATGCTTGTATTCCTCTAATTTTAGGTAATTAATGATCTCTGGCTTATTTTTTAGTAATTCTCCTAACTCGATTTCAGTAAAAGCTAATTCTTGACTAACTTTAGTTAGAGCATTTCGTACTCCCTCATTTAGTTGTTTGGCAATATGATCTTGAGAGTTTGCGGAGTAAAGAAGCTGGCAATAATTTACCGTGCCTTCGTAATTTAATGTGAATTTTTCCTGCTCCTTTAAAAATTCTAAGAGCTCATCTCCATTAAAATCCTTGATTTTACCTTTATATTTTTTACTTATACTCTCAGATATTTTTATCATCTCATCAAATTTTTTCAAAATCCAGGTAGTATTTGTATCATTTACTAGTGGTGATAGATCCCATTTATCAGCTTTAGACAAACAAGGTCACTACAAGGATTCTCATAAGATCTAACTTAATAATTTTTTATTCAATACCTCATAATCTGCTTTGATAAAAGTGTTTTTCATGTTTTTTTAGGATAAATAATAAAGGAGAGTGTTCTTATTTTCTTTTGAGGTTATAATTGTGCCTTATATTAAACAAGAAGATCGGTTGAAATATGAAAAAACGTTAACTGATTTAATTGAAATACTGAAAAGCCAACCAACCGATAAACTGGATGGTGAGTTAAATTATTTACTTACACGAATTTTAAAGGGAGTCTATCAGCCAAAATATTTCAACTATAATCGAGCAATGGGCGTACTTGAGTGTTGTAAACTTGAATTTTATAGGCGCGTAGTTGCACCATATGAAGATACTAAAATCAAGGAGTCTGGTGACGTCTAAAATATGTCAGTTCGGAGAGTTATTCTATGCACTGGTCCTCCAGGAAATGGTAGAGATGAGCTACTAAAAACAATGAAAGAGAAGACAAATTTCCGATATTATCACCTATTTGATTATATCGTTGAACAAGCAAAGCTTGAAGGAACAAATTTAACAAAAATGAATATTCTCGATTTTTATGACAGTCAACCAGGAAAAATGGAGGCTCTCCGTAAAGCAGCTTTAGCACGAATAAATACAGAGATTAATGAAAATGGCGGTGTTAACATTATCAGTACGCCACACCATTTCGAATGGAAAGGAAACCGCTTCAAAGGATTTGTACATGATGATTTTGAAATCCTTAATCCTGATATATTCATAGTAATTTTTGATGACATTCTTAGAGTTCGAGAGAGACTGGCGTTAGATCCTCAGTGGATGGAGCACAAGTATACATTAGGTGAAATTGCTAACTGGCGTAGAGAGGAACTCGCTGGCATTTACGAGGTTGCACGAGGATTCATACCAAAAAAAGAAGTACAGATTGTTGCGTATGAAAATGGTCCAGAATTCCTAAAAGATGTAATTTATAATCCAAAAAAACAAAAAATTTACTTAAGTCACCCCATTACAGGTGAAAGAACAGATTTTTTCAAATCAGTGAACCGATTCGCTGCTAATCTTAAAGATTATTACATAGTTTATGACCCAAGCATGATTAAAGATTGGGAGATAGTTGAATGCTGGAGGGGTTCAATAAACTCAGCAATCGATTTAAAAGAATCTCGCCCAAACAGGATTCCGGTAAGCATTGAGTATAAAGATGGTCCACGGAGTGTTATTTTAGATGCAACTGAAGTTGAGGCAGCAATAAAAAACCTGAGATTCCAGATAATAGACACCGACTACAAACTAATAGAAAATAGTCAGATAGTCGCAGTTTATCACCCCCGTCAAAGCATCTCAGCAGGTGTAATGTGCGAAATGGTATATGCAAAAAGCCTAGCAAAACTAGTCTACGTTTATTATCCTTATGAACCAAGCCCATTTTTTGAATGGTATAGTACACGCATCTTTAAAGAAGAAAACGAATTAAGAGACTTTCTCATCAAAGAATCAAAAATGACTGGGCAGATGCCTCTTGATCACTATTCTATAAATGAAAATGAGAAAAAAAATTAAACTCTTTTTTTATAATATAAAATAACAATTATGCCAGTGATTAATCCTATTAAAGCAAAGTTGGTTGGTAAAGGAATTCCACCTGAAGGCTGTGTTGGCTGTTCGACTGGTTCATATGTGACTATCAATATTTGATTTGTTTTTAAATGTAAGTTTATTTGTGGAGTCGTTTCTCCAGTACTCCAATTTTTAAAGTTGTATTCTTTGCCACTACTAGTGATTTTTGATGGTGCTACAATAGTATATGTTCCAGATTCTAATGATACTGAGGTTGGGGTTGTTTTTGATGTACCATTCACTGTAACTGTTAATCCACTTACAGGTTGACTTTGAATTTCTAATGCGTATTTTGTGATAACTGGTGCTTGTGCACTAATTGTCTTTGAATAAGCCTCTTTATTTCCATTATTATCGGTTACTTCAATGTTTAATGTGACTTTTTCATTCGTTACTTTCGGTATTGTAAAATTGTAGGTTTGTTTAGGATAACTCAAAATGTATTGATCTTTATTTACTAGTAATGTGAACGAAGCTGGAATTTCTTTTTTTAAGGAGGTTGTATTATATTTTATATTAACTTCTTTTATTCCCCATCCTGAATCAGAAACTTCAGCGACGATTTTTACATCATCTCCTAATGTATATTCTGTAGGGCTTTGCACTGTAATGGTTGGTTTCGATGAATCTGTTTCAGCAGCGAAAGTGTATACAATTTTACTTTTTGATGGCACATCTACATAGGCAACGACTCTATAACCTGATGCTGTTGATTCGGTCTCAACATTGGTTGGTGTAGATGGATACCATTTATAATCATTCAATTGTTTTGATGAGCTTACTAAAAATTCTAGTTTTGCATTTTTTATTGTAGTGTTTAAATTATTTTCAACAATTTCTGTTACTGCTGTGGTTGAATAATCGTTCAGGGTTGGGTAAAAATATTTTATATTGCCTTTTGGGATTGCATTAGGGGGATCATATAATT
Source organism: Candidatus Bathyarchaeota archaeon (assembly GCA_016867505.1). Taxonomy (GTDB): domain Archaea; phylum Thermoproteota; class Bathyarchaeia; order TCS64; family TCS64; genus UBA8941. The sequence continues at coordinate 6,994 of VGJH01000003.1, read as the reverse complement.
TATCTTGCTCCATTAAGTCAAAATGGACATTCCCTTTATTATCGATAGTAATTATACGATAACCATGCAGCATTCCAGGTACTGCTCCACCTCCAATGGTGACTGTAGTAACAAACCAATGTTTTCCATTTAAAACATGTACTACATCACTATGAATATGCCCATTAAGAATTAATCGCACATCTTTTTCTTGAACCATTTTAATAAATTCTGTTGTTTCGTTTCTAACAACATATTTGCCTCCAACTTGTTTTAACCAAAATAAGTGCATAAGCGGTTGGAGTTCATTAATTTTTGTCCAATCTCCTGTAAGGTTTCCCCCTGAATCACTTGTTGTATGGGTTTCAGATTCTCTGCTAAGTGGTGGGTGATGGAATAACAAAATCTTTGTCTTATTTGGATATGCATCTAATACTTCAGCGGCCCAGTTAATTTGTTCTATGGATAAATAGCTACCTTCATAAAGTGGAGGGATTCCCTGCATAGTATCCATAGCAATAAATAAGAAGTCACCGATAACAAGAGAATAATTTTTATTACCACCATACTGCAAGTAATAACTCGAACCGCCACCAGCATAATCATGATTACCCGGGATTAAGAAGCTTGGAATAAGAGATTGCTTGAATATTGATTGAAGGTATCCCCAAGCAGATGATATTGTTTCTACATCAACATTATCTCCTGTTGTGAAAAATAGATCAGGATTGAGTAGATTTGCTTCATAAATAAATGTGGCAACATTATCAGCTCCATAAGGTAGGTGTAAATCTGTTATCTGACCGATTGTTAGTGATGAAGGCCATTCCTTCATTACCCATACTGAACGTGTCTGTGTATAATTATTTGAAACTGAATTAGATGAATATGAAATATTTAAATCAAAAAGACCACTTTTGTCAACGTTATTTAATTTAAAGAATAATATCCAACTATTTGTTGGGTTGTAAGTTGAATTAAGGTATTGTAGATTTATTGAATTAAAAGAGTTGACTAATCTTCCTTTCCAATCTATAGCATCAGAATTTGCTGTAATTTCCACCTTAATTATTCCATCAATGACAGTTGGTTCAGGAAAAGTCGGTAGTGGGTATTTAATTGGCTCTCTAATTTTTTTAGGACTCTCAACTGAGAGGATGGTGATTGTGGCACATAAAGTGACACATAAAAATATTACCAAAAAAATAGTTTTTTTACTATTCATACCAATTCCTCATAAGGTAAAAGGATTGTATTCCCATATGGAACATATCCTACAATTTTTTCATTTTTATTTAATATAGTTTTTGGGGATGTGTTAACAATTATACTGAAATTGCCTATAACAATTTTTAATTCCGTATACTGACCAACAAAGGTAATTGATTCAATAATTCCTTCTAACCTATTTGATTCTTCTGATGGTTTGTTTAAAACAAAACTTTCAGGTCGGATTAATACATTTACCTTGTCGCCTTCTTTTAATTCAAGATTATTAGTATATGATAAATAATAATTATCAACGTTTACTTTATTTTTTTCACTGATTGAACCTTGTAATAGTGTTCCTTTACCAATAAAGGTCGCAATAAATACATCTTTAGGGTGATCATAGATTTCAAGTGGTGTACCAATTTGTTTTATTTCACCTTTATTTTGAACTGCAATACGATCAGAAATTATCAATGCTTCTTCTTGATCATGGGTAACATACACGGTTGTGATTCCTAGACGTTTTTGTAATTCTTTTATCTCTTCTCTCATCTCCACTCTTAGCTTTGCATCAAGATTACTGAGTGGTTCGTCTAGAAGTAAAACTGATGGATTAATTACTAAAACTCTGGCTAATGCAACACGTTGTTGCTGACCACCACTTAATTGTGTTGGAAATCTTTTACCCATTCCAGTTAATTTTACTTGCTCTAATGCTTCTGTAACTCGTTTTTTTATTTCAGCTTCATTAAACTTCCTTATTTTCAAGCCATATGCAACATTTTCTTCAACTGACATATGTGGCCATAATGCATAATTTTGAAAAACCATACCTGTATTCCGTTTAAAACTTGGTTCTTTAGTAACATCTTTACCATCGAAGAGAATTGTTCCCTCATCTGGATATTCTAAACCTGCAATCATTCTCATAATTGTGGTTTTTCCGCAACCACTTGGGCCAAGTAAAGTAAAAAATTCACCATCTTCAATGAATAAATTCACTGATTTAGCAGCTGCTACTTCACCAAAGTTTTTGTTAATGTTTTTGAGTTTTATGTTTACCAATTTTTAGACCCCCAAATATGACACTTTTTGTTTGAGAATGTAATTTGAAATTGTCATTGCAGCAATTTCAACTGCCATTAAAAGCATACACATACTTGCTCCAATACTTACCGAACCAACTGCTGCTACACCGTATATGATCCTGCTAATGAAAAATGTGATTGGTTCTCTGTCTTCACGTAAAGCTCCCAATGTAACTGAAGTTGATACTTCAGCCATACTGTAAACAAAACCTAGAAGTGCACCACTAATTAAATGACCGATTACCAAAGGTAAAATAATCTTTACAAAAGTGGTGGTTCTACCTGCACCTAAATTGAAGCTTGATTCTTCAAGACTTTTATCAATCTGTTGTAATCCTGCATGGACACTTCGAATCATGAATGGGAGACGTCTGATACTATATGCAATTATTAAAAGAAGTGCAGGATCTTTTAGTGGATCAAGCACACTTCCTCTAAAATATTGACCAAATAATAAGAAATATCCTACAGCTAAAGTAATTCCTGGTACAGCGACGGGAATGGTAGCAAGTAGATCCAAAATTCCTTTCCCTGGAATATTACGTTTAGCAACTACATATGCGATGCTGCTACCCACAATAACCATTATAACAACTGCAATTAGTGAGTAGACTAAACTATTTGTTATAGCGCGGGTTACATCTTGATTAGTCCATAACGTAGTTAAATATTCACCAGTAATTTTTGTTGGTAGTGCCCCACTTGTTGTCCAATCAGTTGTAGCTAATAGTATTGTGCCAATCTGAGGCATTGATGCAATTATGATGAGTAGCAATAGAAAAACGAAAATGAAACTTTGTCTGTGTTTAGATGGAACACTAACTCTAGAACCCCATCTTCCACCTTTACTTAGCATTGTATAATTTCTAATATTAACGTATTTTTGGACAAGTATGTAGCTTGAGACTGTGAGTATAAGTATGATTACTGCAAGTGCAGCTACTTTGGGGCTTATTCCACCCGTTAAAGCTTCAGCAAAGCTACTGAAGACTTGATAACTAACAACCTTTTTTGCTAATGGATTAGCTCTTGCTCCAATGAAACCAATGGTAGCTCCAAGATCTTCTAGACTGAAGATGAAGGTTATTATTGCTCCTGCTGCAAGACTTGGAATTATTAAAGGGAATGTGATAGTTCTAAATAATTTTAGACTTTTTGCTCCTAGATTTTCAGCCATCTCCTCTAAACTAGGATCAATATTATTTAGTGCAGCACTAACATTTAAGTAAACAATGGGATAATAACTAAGAACTTGAGCTAAAATTATACCAAATAAACCATCAATATCAATTCTCCAAGGCAGTATATGAAGAAAATCATAGAAAATATAATTAATCAATCCACCTCTAGGATTAAATAATTTACCAATAACATATGCATTTACAAAAGGAGTTGCTAAAAGTGGTACTAATAATAAAATTTGGAAGATTCTTTTACCAAAAAAATTATACCTATTAACAAAAAAGGCAACTAAAACACCAATAATTGAACATATTAAAGTTACAATAGCTGCAACAATTAATGAGTTTAATAAAATCCCGTAATCAAAACCCCATAAATATAAAATCCCATTATAAACTTCTCCAAACCTACCACCTCTACTCTGAAAACTAACATATTCTGGGGATCCTAATAGGTCCGTAAACCAAGTTAAATTGATGCCATTTTTACTTATAAATGCTTGACCAGTCATTAATAATAAGGGAGCTATAAGAAAAATGCTTAAAAAAATAGTTCCAATACAAACTTGTAAAAAAGTTAGAGAATCTAACTCATGATGAAGTTTATTTAAATTAAATAACTTCATCGTTTTACCTCTTATCCAGTAATCTGTTTTAATTCATTGACAAAAGTATCATACTGTGTCTCTGCTGCTTTTAATATTGCGTCAACCATTTTTGTTCTGAAAGAAGCATCAGAACCCATTTGAGAGTTTATACTTATAGCAAACGTTTCAGTGAATTTTTGTTTTTGTCCTGAAATTGGATCAATGAATTCTAGATGTTGTGGGTTACCAAATTTTAATATAAATTCATTAAATTGAGTTTTTGTGATTTTTCCTGATTTGTATGCAGATGATAATTTCATCCAAAAATCTGTGAGTTTTATTTGAGATCGTACAATTGTTGCGCTATAATAATTCATTAATGAATTCTCATAACTTGTAGCAATATCATCACTAAAGGTAATTACTGCTGCTTCTTTGGTTATTTCATAGATTTCTTTTAAATCTGGTCTTAGCTTACCTTCTGTAGTATTAAATACTGCAGGATTTGCTGGCATTCTATTTATAGTTGGTATTAACCATACTTTCTGTCCTTCTATTGATAGACACCAGGTTATAAATGCTTGAGCAGCATCAGGATTTGGGCTGGTATTTATTAATGCAATTGGATCAGGGTTAATTAACGTGCCATCTTCTGGTAGAATATATTTACATAGTTCTGGATTTTCTAGTTGAGCTGTATACCCATAAAAGTCGATGGTTGTACCAATACCAATATTGCCAGTTATTGCTGCATCCCTAACTAACTCTGATTGATCATAAATGCGACTATTAGCTCCCATTCGGGTTAATAGCTGCCATCCTTCATTCCATCCGTATCCTTGAAGGATAATTTCGAATATTCTTGTATTGCTTGTAGATTTTAATGCATCAGCAGTTCCGATACTAGGATTAGGGAGAGTAGTAGCATAAATTTCACTCGCTAGGTCCATCCATTTCCTTGGCTCAGGAAGGTTTTCGTTTTTAAGGTATTGTTTATTTAATGTGAATCCAAAACTGCTGATTGCAGCACCAGCCCACATGGTTTCACTATTTTTAACCCTTTTTAAAGGCATGCCACCAATCTCTACGGGGAGTTGACTAAGAACTGATTTAATTTCATTACTTGTTAAAGGCGATAACAATTTTTCGTTCATAAGGACATCAAATAAGACTGGGCCTCCACCCCAGGCAATATCAAAATCGTTGCTTAATTTTATTGCATCAACCCATAATGTTCCACTTATGCCATACCATTTAATATCTATAATATTGTATTTTTTAGCTATTTCACTTGTTAAGAATGCTGTTTTAGAATTATATGTAATATCACTACTGTGTCTTGTTAAAACCTTTAAAATTACTTCTTTTGGTTTAGTTAAACTTAGAGTAAAATTTAAAACGTATGTTTTTCCCTCGGGTGCTGATAAAGAGCTTGTTTTTGTATCATATCCCATTTTTTTTGCTTCCACATTATAGTTTCCTTTATCGAGGGTGAATAAATATAAACCATCAATTCCAGTAACCGATGTTTTTCCACCCGCTGATACTGATACTCCAGTTAAGGCTACGCCGTTAGAATCAGTTACTTTACCTTGAATAGTGGCTGTAATAGCCTGGCTTCCACCAGGATTATTAAAGAAAATTAAATATCCTCCACAAAGTAACAAGACTACCACAACAGCTATAGCAATAATTTTTTGATCCAAACCCTCACACATTACATGCTAAATGTTTTAATCCTTATATAATTTTAGGGGAGAAGCTGGTTAACTTTAAATTCTATAAACTTTTAATTGCTCTGAGATGAAACCATATGAGAAAAAGGTTATTCTCAATTTTAATAGTCGTTGTACTCTTACTGAATTATAGCTCCGCATTTATCGTCAATGCAGCTAAACCAATTGTTGTAGTGTATGCAAAAGGCTCGATTGAACCCGACAAGCAACTTAAAGCAATGATGACTGATCTAACTTGGATTACATGGAAACCAGTCTTAGATGAACTTACATCAGCTAACCTTGAAGGAGCATCAATGTTAATTATGGTGAAAATTGACTCCTCCAGTGAATATACAGCTAATGAAATTAATGTAGTAAAAAATTGGTTTGCAATAGGTGGAAAAACACTCTGGGTTACATCTGATAGTGACTTCCCTCCGAATGATATGAAACGTCAAGCATCTGCTAATGCTGTACTTGCTGCAGTACAGAGTAAATTAAGAATCGAATCTGCTGCAGTTGAGGATCCAGCAAGTAGTGCTGATGCACCTTACCGAGTACTTGCAGTAAGTGAAGCCTGTGATACACCTGTTAAATTTTTAGTTGATGGAGTAACAAGAGCATTATTCCACGGACCAGGACCAGTTGTAGGATATGTTAACAATAAATATGTTGCATTAGAAAATACCACTGTCGAGAATGTCTATAAAATTATGACATCAACTGTTAATGGTGAACTAAAAGATAATGATCCAACCGTAGCACCAGAGGTTCACATTTTAGGAAACGTTGGTAGATTAACTGTAATGGCAATGGAAATCGTTCCTGCAAAGAAAAATATTATAATTGCTACTGGAGAAGCTCCAATTGCGCAATATGAAGGATTATACAAGCCAGAAATTTCTAACAATGTCAGGTATGGCGTTAAATACCCAACAGATGGTGAGCGCCTTTTCAATAATTTACTTGCATTTACTTTAGTAATGAAAGATACTTGGTTCACTGATCAAGCAAATATAGCCTCTAAGAATACACAAATATCAACCTTAAATGGTCAGATAACAACTTTAAACTCTGATAAATCTTCACTTCAGACACAATTGACAGCTGCAAATAGTTCAATATCAACTTGGCAAATGGCAGCGGTTGGGCTCCTCATTGTCGGAGTAATAGTTGGTTACCTGGTTGGCCCAATGCTGAAAAAGAAATAAATTCCTTTTTTTTTAATA
>VGJH01000002.1 GCA_016867505.1 Candidatus Bathyarchaeota archaeon | reverse complement strand
ATAAAGTATTTTGTTTTGAGGATAACAGATGGCAACCGAAGACTTCATCAAGTTAAACCATGGCGCAGGAGGCTCTGCAATGGATGAACTCATCAAAGAATTATTCATTAAAGGCTTTACGAAACGAGAGGTTAAGGATGGCATTGGTTTAGATGCAATGGATGATGGCGCCTCCATTAGATTATGTGGAAACGAAATTATTCTTACGATGGATGGTCATACAGTTAAGCCAATTTTCTTTCCAGGCGGAGACCTGGGTCGATTAGCAGTATCTGGAGCAGTTAATGACACTGCTGTAATGGGAGCAGAACCAATAGCTATCTTAGACTCAATAATCGTTGAGGAAGGTTACCTCATTGAGGATCTTCGAAAATTGGTGAAATCAATGGATTTAGCTGCAGTTGAAGCGGGGGTTGCTATAATTAGTGGAGATTTTAAGGTAATGCCAAAAGGATCACTTGATGGTATTGTAATATCTACCGCAGGCATAGGAGTTTTGAAAGGTCCTAGAATATTAGATAGTCAAGCAAAGGTAGGGGATAAAGTCATCATAACAGGGACAGTCGGTGATCATGGGATAGCTTTGATGTCTGTTAGAGAAGGTTTGTCATTTAAAACAGAATTGAAATCTGATGTTGGGCCAATTTGGGATACGATAAAAGCAGCTTTGAGTATTGGCGGTGTTCATGCAATGAAAGATTTGACGCGTGGAGGTTTATCCTCTGCACTAAATGACATTGCTGAAAAATCTAATGTAAGCATATGGTTAGAGGATGGTAGTATTCCAGTTAAACAGAGTGTGAAATCTGCCTCAGATATGCTGGGACTTGACCCATATGAGGTAACATGCGAAGGTAAGGCAGTTTTAATTGTTGAAGAGAAAGTGGCTGAAAATGTACTGGCAGCAATTAGGAATACTGAGCATGGAAAAGACGCGAAAATCGTGGGTGAAGTTAAAAAAGATCATCCAGGAATGGTTCTGATGAAGACTTTAGTTGGCGGGACGAGGATATTGAGGAAGCCCATCGGCGAGCCCATCCCTAGAGTCTGTTAAGGGTACACTAATGACTGGTTCCTGTACTTTGATTTCAGGCACTTTCACGTGTTCAAAAATTTGTTTGAATTGCATTTTTGAGTTCTCTGGATTAGCGCCAATGCCAAAGTAATCGCCAAAGAAGGGGGTGGTTTTTATAACGAATCTTTTTTCGTCTACTCTTTCCCGAATGATTAATCCAAGTTCTTCCATATGACGTAACTGGGAGTAAATGTGTCCTCCACGGCTTTCAATAACTTGTCCCTGCTCGATTGGCTGATAATATGCAATATAACCTAATGTCTTTAGAGAACTTGTTTTCAATAGAGGTTTGTGTGTGAACTCTCTGACAAGTGAATTATATGTAGATTTCAGCTGCATTACCACTCTATTTCCAGGAAGGATTTTAATTTCGAGAGCACCGTTACGGGATTCGAATTTGTGAATTAACTCATTTATTAAACCTATTACTACTTTTTCTGATTTACTGCTAACAACATGCATTAATTCTTCAATACCTAGTGGATGACCTGCAGCGTACAACGCTGCTTCTAATGCAGTTAGCTTTGTCTTATTTTTTAACGAATCTGAAATCATTCTTTTTTCACCCTTAAAACGATTTGAATATCCGTTTCTTCCTCATCTTGAATCAGATCAATATCCATTCTCTGTGCAAGGAAGAGAAGCATCATGAACAGTCTGACAGATTCAAAGCGAGGTAAGCCTTCGATCATAATAATAAATCTTAATTCATTACCAGAAACAATCTGGTTTTTAATTTTTTCAAGTAGCTCTTCTGCTCTTGACTCGATTTCTACAAGATATTGCTCTATGTCTAGAAAATTAGGGATTGGTAAAGGTAAAGTAGGTAACCTGGGAATGTCGCTTTTATTTGCCTCTTCATTTAATGTTTTTTCTAAAGCATTAATCAGATCTTGTATGCTTGTTGTAGTAAACTCAAACCTGAAGGGAAGTGGAACAGCTGGTGGTAAATAGACTTCTCCAGCATCATCTATCTGAGGTTGGGGAGCTTCTTCCATCGCGAGTAATAGCTCTGCTTTTTTCAGGTAGATTAAAACTGAGCTGTTAACTGCTGTGCCTGCTATCCTAAAATCAATGCCAACTCGTTCCATCTCCTTAAGCAGGCTTGATAACAATTCTACTAAATTAATACTCCAAGGACTAATTTTTTCAAGTTTATTTTCACGGAATAGAATGTCCCATGGCTGGCGGAGGTAGTAGGGTTTCTCAAATTTATCAGTCATATAACAGTCTCCACCTTATTTTTCATGGGAAGCGCTAACACTCTGCTTTTTCCGCCTTGAGAGAATACACCATATATTCGGTCAGCGTTGTGGACCATCACATCTTTTAGGCTGATCATCAAAAACTGTGAATCAACTGCACTTTCTTTCAGTACTTCACTTAATCTGCTGGTATTAAGATCATCGAGATGTGCATCAACTTCGTCGAAGACGTAGAAGGGTGCTCTAAGGAATTTTTGTATTGCTAACAAGTAAGCGATGGCAGCAACGGATCGTTCTCCTCCGGATGCCCCACTGCCTAACCGCATGGGTTTCCCTGGGAATTGGAGGTATAGATCAACTCCTCCTGAGAAGGGTTCTTCAGGTTTCTGAAGTTCGAGTCTACCATCCCCACCACCAGTGATTTTACCAAATATTGTGCTGAAGTTTTCACAGACTTCGTTGAAAGCAGTCATGAAGTGGTCGGTTTTCTCTCTTTCAACCTGCTCAATGAATTTCAGTATTCCTGCTTTCTCTTCTTCAAGTTCATTTATTCTTGTACTCTGACTCTTGTAATTCGTCATGTAATCATTATATTGTTCTAAGGCTAGCTGGTTGATTGCGCCAATATTACCACGTTCAGAACGTACTTGTTGGATTCTTGATTCAAGTAATTCAATTTCTAGACCAGTTATGTTAAGTTTGTCTTCGTACCCATTTGTGGCTAATTCGTCAAGTTTCTGCTCACTCTGGAATTTGAGTTTCTCAATATCTAATGTAATTTGGTTCAGCCGTTTATCTGCGGATTCTCTTCGACGCTCAAGGTCCTCCATTCTCTGGTTTATCATTCGGAGGGTTTTCTGCTGTTGTTCTATGACATTTGTTGTTGCTTCAACTTCACCTGTTAGACTGCTTAAATCGAGTTCGATGATTTCGATCTCTCTATTAATGTCAATTAGTTGTTCTTGGTTCTGGGTGTATTCATGTTCTAAGGTTAAGCTTTCTTCAGTCATTTTTTTACTCTGTTCAGATGCTTCAGTGATTCTGATGGAAAGAACTCTTTCAACAAAACCACTCTGAACTGATTGAGCATTCTCAACGTCTCTTATTAAATTCTGTAAATTACTTATCTCAGAGTCAAGACTAGAACGTTTTATCTCAAGCTCTGTTAAATCAGATGGCTTAAATTCCTTAAGCTGTGAAATTGATTGCTTAATTTCATCAATTTGTTGAATAACCCTTTGTTTACGCTCTAATAGGGTTACAGATAATTGCTCTTGACGTTCTTTACCTTTTCTAAATTTATCAATGCCTTCAATTGTAGTTGCTAAAGTTTTTTCAAGCCGTTCAATTCTTTCGTTGGTTTCAAGAACTTCTGTGTCAATTCTAGTCATTCGTTTCTTAGATTCATCCATATATGTTGAGAATCCACGGAGGTTTCCTCCGCTTGCCTTTAAATCAGTCATTCTTGTTTTAAGTTTCTGTCTTAATGTTTTGATGGTCTTTGATAGTGTGTCAATAGACTCTTCTGTCGGTACAAGTTTTGAGTAATCTGGAGGTCTTCTATAATAGCCACCAATTATTCCTCCATTTGGCTCATAAACATCTCCTGAGGTTGTCACTGCTCTATAACCAGTTGAAACCACCTTTGTTGCAGTGTCTGAGTCTTTTACCAGGTAAGTATCTCCCCAAATCATTTCAGCAATAGGGAGATAGACATCATCACAGTTAATTACATCAATAAGAGGCCCTATAACGCCATCAATTGTTAACTTTGGTAAAGGCTCTGCCTTCTTTAATTGATCAAGGGGAATAAACTTGGTCATCCCTAACTTAGTTTTTTTAAGCCTCTCAATGCAGTTGATTGCTACACCAAGATCATCAACAACGATGGCATTCATCCAGCCTAAAGCTGAAGAGTAAATGGCCCTCTGATTTTGAATATCCACTTTAATCAGAGATTTAACTGGGCCATGATAACCATCAAGCGCACCTGCTTCCCCAATCTCTCTTATTCGTTCAAGCGCTTTTTCTTCGACTACTAATTGTCTCCATAAATCGCGTTTAGCAGAAAATTCCGTGATCGAAGTCTCTGCTTGTTTAGCTAAAATATTAGCGTTCTCAATTGTGCTGCGTAAGTTTTTTTGCCTCTCGATCTGGTTCTCCAAATTTGTGAGCATGGCTTCAAGGTTTACAGCTTCTTGATTCTTCAGACTAGCATACTCGTTTAATTTTTCTTTTAAATTATCAATTGTTTTTTCATAATCGTCTTTTTTATTTTCTTGTTCATGAATTTTTTCTTCAAGGTTATTAATGGCATTCTTGTATGCATTGATTTCAATTTCAAGACCGCTCAGTGTTTCTTGGATTGGAACTAAATTTTCAGTCTGATCCTCCAGTCGTTTCTGATTCTGTGAAGCAGTGTTTCGTGAAACTTGTAAGACTCCAATAATATGATTAAATTCATCCTTTTTAATCTGTAATGAATAAGTCAATTCTTTGTATCTTTCATTCAGGTTGTTAAGTTGTCCTCTACGTTCTGCTACCTCGTCTTCAGATTGGGTTAACTCATTCTGTTTATCAATTATTGCTTTTTCTAAATAATTTCGACGAGAAGTAATTTCCTTTAATCTAGTTGAAACATTATCTCTAAGTGTTTTCTTACCAACAAGATCTGATTTTAGTAGAGGTAATCTAGTGTTTCCTCTCTCTGAAGCTTCTCTGTTAAATTCTTCAACTCTATTCCTTGCAATATCACGTTCTTCTCTAAGTTGCTTCTTTTCTTCCTCTAGTTTTGTTACTTCTACTTCATGTTCTCTAAATTGTTGCATTAATCCACTTAATTTTTCTTCAAGCTGATTTATTTGGTAACTTAATTTTAGTGCGGTAAGACGTTTTTCTTCTCGGTTAAGATGATTATATCTTAAAGCATCATTTCTTTGTCGCTCAAGTTCAGCGACTCTTTTTCTAACTTCATCTATTCTCGCTGAAGCTACTTCAATTTTTCTTTCAGCTTCGGTTAAACGTATTTTTGCTTCAGACTTTTTCTCATCATACTCTTTTATTCCAATTAAATCTTCAAGAGCACTCATGCGTTCTGATGGCGTTAAATCACTTAGACGTGTTGCAGTACCCTGGAGCACAATATTGTAACCTCCTGGAGTTATGCCTGCTAATTGTAGTAAATCTAAAACTATTTTACGTGAAGTCCTTTTTCCGTTAAGATAATAATCACTTTTTCCGTCTCTATCAACTTTTCTACCAACGCTGACTTGACTTCGATCAGAAGATAAGCCCCTATCAGAGTTATCGAAATAAATTGTCACCTGCGCTATCTGAGATTTACCAACATCTTGTTCCCCAGCGCCATCATAAATGAGACCACCAAAGTCAGGAACCCTCATACGTTTAGAAGCCAATTCACCTAAAACAAATTGGATAGCATCGATGATGTTGCTTTTACCACTTCCATTCGGACCGGTAATTATATTAAATCCTGATTGAAAGTTGAGCTTTATTTGTCCTCCAAATGATTTGAAATTACGGATGAGAATTTTGCTTATGTAGACTATGTTAGTGTTCCCTCCATTTGGTTAATCTCCTTCCCGGTTTTTGCTTTAATGAGGCAACTTCGGGTAGACGGACGCGGTTAGTTACCATTCTCCTTTAAATAATTCAAAATCTACGTTCGAGATACGATGATTGTAGGCAGTATTATTACGTATTATAGTGGGATTATGGGTTATCCAGTTCGTCTCTGTTGTAGTTACTCTCATTTGATGAGAGCAATAATACTCTAATTCCTTTTTTAAATCTTCCCTATAGAGAATGCATTTTTTTCAAGTATGTAGATTCATAATTACTAATTATGAATATTCATTGTTAACATTTAAAAAATGATATAGAAGCATAATTAAATTTTATTTGGTGAAAAAGTAGCTAAGAATTAGCGGAAAGTTTTGAATAAAAGAAGAGAATTATTTTCCATATCTACGATGTCTTTTTTGATAATCACGTATTACTCTCTCAAGGTCGATTTCCCTAAAATCTGGCCAATATACATCTACAATGAATAATTCACTATATGCTGCTTGCCATAATAAGAAATTACTTAACCTTGACTCCGAACCAGTCCTGATAATTAAATCGGGGTCAGGTTGAGGAAGATGTGATGTGTAAAGGTGTTTTTCAATTAACTTCTCATTAATCTCCTCAGGCTCTACTTTACCTGATTTAATTAGAGCAGCGATTTCTTTTGTCGCGTCAACTATTTCACTTCTTCCCCCATAAGCAAGAGCGACATTCAGATAGAATTGATCATGATTCTCAGTTTTTTTCTCAACGTCTTTGATTAACTCTTGAAGAGTTTTGGGAAGTAAAGAGGTTCTTCCAATAACATGGGCTCGAACCTGGTATTTGTTTAGAATGTCTGAAGCAATCACTTCTTCCAGTGCTTTTTCATACATGCTCATTAATTCTTCAAGTTCGCGTGGTGAACGATTGAAGTTCTCAGTTGATAACGCGTAAAGAGTGACGGTTTTAATTTTTAGGTTTAAGCACCATTTGAGAAATTCTTTTACATTTTCTCCGCCAGCGTAGTGTCCTTCCCAGGGTACTTTCTCTCGTTGAACTGCCCATCTTCGATTGCCATCGAGGATTACTCCGATATGGTTGGGCATTTCTCCTGTTTTGATTTGGTTTAGAAGCCACTTGTGATATATTTTGTATACTCCGATAGTATTCAGAAAGCCCCTTAGCAAAACGTATCCTTAAGCCTTAACCTTATGCTCTGAAGATAAACTTTGTTGTAATATTAATTGACTCTTTAAGAGAAGGGACGTTTCTTGTATCTCCTATAGACTAAAGCAACTGCAAAAACGGTTGAGAGAACACTGGCTATTGTGTATAATACAATTGGGGAGAAGAGGTTGATAGGTGCTGATGGCTCAAGTAGGATTCCTGCTGCTTCAATAGCTATTAGCCAAAGCCAGAAAGAGACTATTAAGCTAATTATGCTTTGCCAAAATTCTTCATCTTTACGAAGATAAGAGTTGATTGCTCCTCCAGCTAAAGCAACCATGACACCAAAAATGATGATGTTTACCCCAGATATTACGAAATATGCTGTTAATACAGGGAAATTACCAATATAGAAACTAAAATCAGTAAATGGGTCTGGAAGTATGGGGAATTTTAATTGTACACCTTTAATCCCTAAATAACACCCAATTAAGACTACGATTGCACCAACTAACCTTGATGTAAATATCAGTTGTCTTTCTGGTGGTGGTAATCTTGGCCTCATCATTGTTAGCTTGTCATAATATCCAAATCCCTTTATAACAAATACAAAGCCAAGAACTAGCGTTACTGCAATGCCTGCTACCTGCAGTTGGTTTAATGCCATTAAGAACCCAAATATCAATAAAAGTAACCCAGGAACGCCTAATGCTAATCTTGAGTAATATGGATCATCAACAAGCATCTTCAAGTATTTGAAAAAAACTGCGTATGTTTCTTCAATTCTTTCACTATGCTTTACTACAATATGTCTAATAGAAGTGATGGGTATCCTGCTTTCTATTATTGGGGTAATATCTGCATCTGAGAATCCATCAGTCACGAGAATGATATGTGTTGCTTTAAAATATGAAGTGACTTCACTTAACTCTTTAACAATTTTCCTGTCAGCTTCATATCCTCCAACTGATGCGCCAGTTATTGTAGCAACCTGATACTCTTCTTCAGGAAATTTAATTATTAAGTCATTAAAAATTTTTATAGCGCCAAACATGGCATTAGAATCTGCTTCTTCTGGATCAGCAATCGCTAACGCAGTCGCTGCCTTCACATTATCATCTTTACCAATGATGGGGGTGACAACGTTCGCCTTCTTGCCAATGTCATCGTCTTTATCCACACAAAGAATTAGTGTACGGATTTTTTCTTCAGACATAGCACACCGCCCCAAATATCCTAATACAGTTCGATGATATAATTTATACTTGGAAAAAAAAGTTTTCTAAATATCAAGCTTAAGGGATTCTTTAAGCCCCTTGTAACGGTTACGAATTGTCACCTCAGTGACACCAGCAGCATCAGCTATCATCTTCTGAGTACGCTTTTCCTCAGTAAGAACACACGCAATATAGAGTGCAGCAGCAGCCAAACCCATGGGATCTTTACCAGCAGTCGTCTTAAGTTTCTCAGCCCTCTTCAAAATATCAACAGCCTTCCTCTGAGTCTTCTCTCCTAACCCAATTTTGGCAGCAATTTTTGGCACCCTCAGTTGAGCATCAGGTTTAGGCATCTGCAGATCTAATTCCCTGAGCATCAACCTGTAGCATCTAGCAACATCTTTCTTATCAATAGGACTCTGCTTGGTGATCTCTCTTAAAGTTCGGGGAGTCTGAGTTATTCTGCATGCAGCGTAAAGAGATGCAGCTGCAATTGCAGAGATTGATCTACCTCGAACGAGCCCCTTCTCAAGGGCTTTACGATAAATCAGAGCAGCATTCTCTTTAATGCTTTGAGGAATGTGAAGTTTATCTGATAACCTATCAAGTTCAGCCATAGCTTGAGCAAGGTTTCTATCTTCAGAGCTATGCACTCGAGATCTAATCTGCCACTTCCTCATCCGAAGCATCTGAAGACGTGTATTCAGGGGAATATTTCTACCAAAAGCATCTTTAGCAATTCTGCCGATGACTGTTGTTAACCCCTTATCATGAACTGAAAAGGAGATAGGCACCCCAACCCTGCTACGACTCTCCTTTTCACTGGGAGTAAAAGCCCTCCACTCCGGTCCAGAATTGATTATTGACTCTTTAAGAACTAAACCACAGTTACCACAAATAATCTCGCCAGTATCTTCATCACTAATAAGATTCTTACTACCACATTCTGGGCATGAATCCCCATTAGGATTATCCAACACTTTTTTTTGGCTTAACATATCAACCACTGTCTAGGTTAAGCCCCTTCCCAGAATCATTCTCCAAGGAGACTGAGCCTGTTCACATGGAGCATTTAGCTTTCGCTAAAGTATGAATATATAAGTTTTCCTATTAATAAAAACTACAAGAAACAGAACAAAAAAACCATAAAACAACCAAAAAATGATACAAAAACATCATTTTCACAAAACACCAACAATCCACCAAAAAAATCAAACACGAAAAAATAATTAAAAATCATCAATCAAAAAACATTAACCACGCAAGTGAAATTCTTATATTACCCCTCAAAGCCTATGAATCGTCAGCAGCCCGGTCGTCTAGTGGTCAAGGATCGGGGCCTCTGGAGCCTCTGACGAGAGTTCGAATCTCTCCCGGGCTACCATCGAAAACTGTTATAAAAACAGGGCTACATGCCTATTCTTAGGGTTAGACAAGCCACAAGGAGCAGAGCAACATAGATTCTCATAACAATAAACAATAACACACAAACACTATAAAATGATGCCTTGAAACGCGTTATACGAGCTAGCAACCTAGTATCGAGCATTTTATCCACACTTCAACGTAACTAAATTGATATCTGTTTCAGGAGATTAAAAGATTGAAAAAATATGATCCTATTCCAATAGAAGAAATCAAAGCAGCACAAAAACGAATCTCAGACTCAGCCATACGAACTCCATTAGTTAAACTAAACGTTGAAGATGCCCCTGCGGAAATATATCTAAAACTAGAAAACCTTCAACCGATTGGCTCGTTCAAAATACGAGGCGCAAGTAACGCTATGAAAATGGCAGACCCAGAAACCCTGAAAAAAGGAGTCTGGACAATGAGTGCTGGAAATCATGGACAAGGAGTGGCATGGAACGCAAGAAAACTCGGTGTGCCATGCACCATACATGCTTTCAGTACTGCAGCGAAAACAAAAATAGAAGCAATGAAAAAAATGGGAGCAAAAATAAAGATGATTCCTCCACTCGCAAGTATGGATGAACTTAAACAAATATTTAATCCAGCTTTCTATGATGAAGAAGGATTATGTGTACATCCATTTAGTGATCCAACGGTTATGGCGGGACAAGGGACAATTGGACTTGAGATAATTGAGGACCTTCCTGAGGTGGACGCTGTGTTAATCCCATTTGGCGGTGGTGGTTTAAGTTGTGGAGTAGCTTCTGCGATAAAAGCTGTAAAACCTGATACAAAACTGTATGGATGTGACGCAGAAACCGTGCCTGTATTGACTTCTACGTTTAAAGCGGGTAAACCTGTTGATGTTGAGTTTGTTCCTAGTTTTATATCGGGCATTGGTGTTCCATTTATTTTGCCCGAGATGTGGGATTTAGCTAAACGGCTACTTGATGGTGCAACTGTTTCTAGTATGAGGGAGATATGTGATGCTATATATTTGTTAGCTGAACGAAATCGAGTAATCGCTGAGGGAGCTGGTGCAGTGCCAGTTGCAGCTGCTCTGTCGGGTAAGGCTGGATCTGGAAAAGTCGTTTGCATAGTATCTGGCGGCAATATTGATATCGATAAACTGGTGAAGATATTCCAAGGAGAAATACCCAAGTAACTCCGAGGTATGTACTTCCGCGCGCGCATGTGCAATGCACGATTAAGGTAAAATACATTCATTATGCATCTGAAGCGTGTGCGCATGCTTGGTTCAAAATACTTTTTTCGCACGCGCTGGCCTGACTCTTGAGAAGACGAAGATGGCAGCGGAGAAGATGAAGCAAACCAACTGATTCATTAATTTACTGAACAAAAAAAAGTGGGATTGCGGGTGATGTCTCCATTATGGGTGAGGTTTAAATCCCAACGAGCTTACTTTTCAACTTTATTTTACCCTTATCGGCATATTTTTATAATTCTTTCATTAACCTCTTTTCAGGTTTTACTATCAGTTAAACTGTGGTGAAACCATAAAAGGTGAAGATAAAAGAGGGGATGGTTGAGGTTGATTATATTATTCTATTTCCAGTGGAAAGGTACAAGAGAAGAAAGACAAGCGTATGAAAAAGAAGCAAAGGAAAGATGGGATAAAGTAAAAGGCGTTAAACTTATGGGATTTTATTCCCTATCAATTGGCTGGGACCGTGCAGCATTTTTTGAGACAGATAGTTTTGATTTGTGGTTAAAAAATACTGCTAAAAAACCTGATTTAATGGGAAGTAATGAAATTGTTTTGTTTGTGTAATGAATAGACTCCCTTTTTTTCTTATTCTAATCGTAGGTTTTATCCTCAGTTCATACTAGATTAATTCAGGATGATAATAAATGGTTGATCAAGAGTTTTTATGGACCCTTCAAGCAGTCTCCGCAGTAGCTACTGCATTAGGAGTATGCATAGCAGCAACATACTATGTGGTTACCCTCAGAATTAACCAGAGGGCACTTCGAATAAACATGACAAATAATCTCCTCCAACAACAAACATCGCCAGAAAATATTATGAGATTATCAGAGTTATTGAACATGAAATGGAGTAGCTATGATGAATTTGAGGAAAAGTATGGCTCAGATAATAATATCGACAACCATGCGAATAGGCTGGCAATTTGGAATATTTACAACATTATTGGTAGACAGCTTAAGGCAGGTTTCCTTGACCGTGAGACCATCTATCAGATTGGTCCATCTGGTGTGGTTTGGACATGGACGAAGTTCAGGTCTGTTATTGAGGAGTATAGGAGGAGGTCTTTTGGGAGTGATGCATGGGACGGGTTTGAGTATCTTGCTGATGAGATGTTGAAGATGAAGTTGCAGAAGGATCCCAATTATAGAATTCCTGAGAGATATGCTAAATTTGTTCAAGATAAATAAAAAATAGGGTGTGTTGCGGGTGATGTCTCCATTATAAGGTGAGGCTCAAATACCACTGAGCCCACTTCTAATGAATATTTTATCGTAGGTTTTATCCTCAGTTCATACTAGCTTATTCACAGGTGAATAATGAATGGTAGAGTATGAGTTAACTCAGATTGTTCAGATGGTTTCCCAGATTGCTACTGCAATAGGAGTATGTATTGCAGCAACATATTATGTGATCACTCTTAGAACGGCAGAGAAAAATCGGAGAATTCAACTACTATCCTCAACAGCAAACTATTTAGTAGAAATTAATGGTATGAAAGACCATTTTGAGTTACTTAATATGAATTGGAAAGATTATGATGATTTTGAGAAAAAGTATTACTCAGATAATAACGTTGACACAGACTCTAAAATGTATGTAATGTGGGGGAAATTTGAATTTCTTGGTTACATGCTTCGGAATAAAATGATTGATGCTTATGACCTCTGGTCATTACTCGGGCTAGCTTCCCTATATCAATGGACAAAGTGGGAATCAATAATAAAAGAGCACAGGAAACGTTACAATGGAGAATCTTTTTTAACAAATTTTGAATTCCTAGCTACTGAAATGTGGAAAATACAGAGAAGCATTGACCCAACATATAAAATACCTGAAACATTTGGAACATATATTCCAGATCAATAAAATAAACTGTGATTACTGGCAATGTCTCTACTATAATTCAAGTTTAGGTCTCTTAGGTCTATTTTTATGTTAAATTAATCGTAAGATTTATCCTTTATTCAACATATTTATTTTCGGTGTTTTTATTGTTTGAACTTACCTTGGATCCTGAAGATTGGGAGAAAATGAAAATTCTAGCCCAAAAAATGGCTACCGATATGGTGAGTTATCACCAGAACATACGTGATGTTAAACCATTCATTCCTCCAACAAAACAAATAATTGAAGAAATAAAAGAATCACTACCACTGGATCCTCTTGGATCAGAAGAAACATACAAACAGTTCAAGAGTAAGATATTAAAAAATCATGGAGCATCTGCATGCTCTCCAGGTTGCTGGAATACTGTAATTGGTACTGGAACCACCTTTGGCGCCTTAGCTGACATGTGGATGTCTGGTTTAAACAGCCTATCAACAACCAATACAATGTTTTCTAGTTACGTGGAGCTTCAAGTCATCGAATGGTTCAAAGAGATGCTAAGCTACCCCCTGGAAGCATCGGGTGTACTCGTTAGTGGAGGATCAATGAGCAACTTGCTTGCTCTAACAGTTGCACGAAACACGAAAGCAGGATACGACATCAAAAAAGAGGGCGGTAACGGTAAGCTCGTTTTCTATGGTTCAAATGAGATGCATTACAGCATCGACAGGGATCTTGAGGTTCTTGGAGTTGGTTCAAATAATCTGAGAAAGATAAGTGTTGATGATCAATTTCGAGTAAACGTTGATGAGTTGCGTAAAAAGATTAAGGAGGATAAAATTGCTGGTCTTAAGCCAGTTTGTGTGGTGGGATGTGCTGGAACAACTAACACTGGTTCGTTCGATGATCTTGAAGCCCTAGCAGAGTTATGCCGTGAAGAGGATTTATGGTTCCATGTGGATGGCGCCTTTGGTGCGTGGGTGCAGTTATCACCAAAGTATAAGCATCTTGTGAAAGGTATGGAGAAGGCGGATTCACTTACATTTGATCTTCATAAGTGGATGTACATGCCATATGGGATTGGCTGCGTTTTGGTGAGGGATGCTGATGCACATTACAGGAGTTTCGCTCATGAGGCTGATTATATTAAGCATGATAGATCACTTGTTGATTTTACTGTTGAGCTTTCTCGGCCATTCCGTTCATTGAAGGCTTGGATGAGCCTTAAGGAGCATGGTGTGAAGAAGTATGCTGCTTTGATTGAGCAGAATATTGAGCAGGCTAAGTATTTTGGGAAGAGAGTTGAGGAAACAGCTGGGTTTGAGTTGCTGGCTCCAGTTGTTTCTAATATTGTTTGTTTCAGGTATAAGGGGATTGGTCTTGATGAAGATGAAATTAAGCGTTTGAGGGGATTAACTCTTTCTAAATGGTATGAGGAGTTGCCTGATTTTATTCCAACTAGCACTGTTGTGAATGGTAAACAGGCTATACGATTGTGTATTACTAATCATAGGACGACTAGGCAGGATTTGGATAAAGCATTTGACTGGTTTTTGAATACATTGACTAAACTCTCATCAAAATAATTATTTCAGTCATCATGATTTTACCCTCTACTTAACATAATTTTTATTTAATAACCCCTGATTAGCACGGTATTAAAATATGTTAAATATAATAATATTTTAGCTAATAGCTCTGTTTATTCGATAGTTATACTATATAGTACTCCCGAACAATTAAGAATATTTTAATAAATTATAAGATTATTTTCGTTTAATTAAGAATAATACCAAAATTATGGCTAGAAAGGCTCCTCCAATTATATATATGGCTGTGAAATCATCAACCCAAATTGCTTTAATTGTTATTGGCTTATCGACTACAATTACATTAGTTTGAGACACAGATGCAGAATCTCCAGACCATCCTTTGAAGACTTTTGATATGAAGAGATTTGAGGAGAGCTTTGTCTCCTGAATTGAATAAGATGCCTTAGTTCCTTCATTATACCACCCTGAACCCAATGTCTGACTAAACTCTGATTCCACCTTCAAATAGTATTGTTTCATGAAACTAGCTTCAAGGTTGACTGGATCAGAAACGATAAAAGTGATTGTGGGGTTTGAGCTAGAGTAGTTGCCTGCCCATCCACTGAAAACAGCTTTAGTCATATTATTGGAGATTATTGTCTGTTTTAGGGTGATTGTTGTTTCAGATCCTACGTCATACCAACCTCCACCAGAAACTTCACCATATTGTGATACAACATTCACGTGGGCTTGTTCAACATAAGAAGCTTGGATGGTAGTGTGTGATGATATGTTGATTATCCTTGTAGAGTTTATTGATGAGTCTTCCCATTTCCTGAATTTCAATCTAGTATTATCTGTGGCTTTGATCTCTTCGGGGAAGCTAATTTTATAGCTTTTAATGTATCCCAAATTTATCGTTTTTATGCCATTATTCTCTGTGTTATATGCTAGGTTTTCAATTTTGAATGGTATTAATGGGAAATTGGTTTTCACGGTTAAATTGAACTGGGTTAGCCAGCCATTCTCATTTATGAAGGGATATGGATCTAAATTTTGGTAAGAAGTATCACCGATACCATCAAAGTTTAGATCATTGCCTTTATAATCATTCCAATAATTTCCCTCTCCACCTAATTTTAATTCATTATTACTAATTTCAGAATTACATAGTTGTGGCTGATTATTAATGAAATTATTTTTATAAATAATGTTGTCAAATGATTGACTAAAAAATAATCCGCCCTGCTTATTTTCTTTTATTGTATTATTTATTATTTTATTTTCATATGAATCCCATAAAGCTATTCCAATTTGCTCATTATTACTTATAACATTGTTTTTGATAATTGCATTATTTATCAATATTAAATTAATTGCTAACGCATTATTATTTGATATTTTATTATTTTCTATTGTTGTATTTACTGATTTATTGATAACATTTATACCAAATGTTAAATTATTTTCTATATCATTATTTTTAATAACATTGTTATTAGAATTTTCTTTTAATTGTATACCACCAACACTCCATGGACATAACCCATTTTTTTGGATATTAGTATCTGTTAAAAGGTTATTATTTGAATCATAGGATATGCTTACTCCAGTCCAACCATTACAAAATGCAGTGTTGTTACTAATTTTTGTATAATTAGTATAATAAATACCAATACCATGTTTACTATTACTATTAACAACATTATTTATTATCAATCCATTTGAAGTAAAAAAGGATTCAAATCCTAAATCACCGTTATTGTTAATAATATTATCACTAATTGTAATATAACTTGCTTTCAATACTGAAATGCCTTGTCTTGCATTATTCCTTATAACATTATGATTTACATTAATATTAGAAGCTGTATCAATATAAATTCCAAAATTACTACTTTTCTCAAAAACCGAATTTTCAATAACAATATTTTGTACATTCCCAAGTTGTATACAATTTGTGGGGGAAGAGGAATACTCCCCAAAAATATGCATATTTCTAATAATTACATATTTATTTGTATTTTCTATAAATATCCCACAATTTTTCTCACTATTAATCTCCCATCCTTCAATAATAAATGGATCTTCTTTAACGCCACTTCCTCCAATAACACCTTTGTCTAAGGTAAATTCTAAATCACCTTTAATTTTTATTGTAGGATGTAGTTTCCATGTTGTTAAAGAATTTATTATTAATGATAAATTATTATTAGTGGGATAATAAAATTCGTCTCCAGCAAAATTTGCAGTGATTGAAATTTTAGACTGATTATCGATAATTGGTGTTGTGTACATAATAGAGACTTCACCATTTGAATCAGTAAAACCACATTCGTACTCAAATTCTCCATCCTCTGAATCCCAAGTAATTAATTTATCTGATATTGGCTTGTTCTGGGATGTCAATTTGAAGTGTAACAGAATAGGTTCACTATTATTTAATTCGAGTTTTGGTGAGTTGATCTTAAAAGTGGTTGATTTTCGCTCACCATTTATTAAAGTTTTAAAAAAATACACGTACTTATCTCGACTTTCCACAATAATGTAATCTCCGTTGGAGGATATTGCTGTTGAAAACACCCCACCATTTGTTCTATAACTCCAGATAGGTGTTTTATCCTCTCTTGATAATAGATAAATATGGTTATCTTGACTACCAACGACGATATATTTTCCATCGCCTGAAATTGATACTGAGTTAATGGAGCCACCTACTTTGTAACTCCATATTAAACCATCTTTTTTTGAGAATAAGTATAAAGTAGATTTTATTCCACCTGCAACAATGTATTCACCGTCTACTGACATAGCAATTTGATAAATGTCTTGACCACTGAAATAAGTCCAAAGAGGTTTATTGTTATCCTTCGAGAAGCATTGTATAGCACCTGCTTGGTTATTTGCAGCAACAATATAACTGCCATCTTCTGAAATTGCAACTGCTGATAACCAAGGAGTATAATTTGGTTCATAAATCCATAAAGGAATATTAGTTGATGGTGTAAAAAGGTGTAAACATGGGATAGAGTCCCCCCCAGCAATAATATATTTTCCATCTGCGGAGATAGCGACTGGACGATACATCGAGCCTGCTGCATCTAGCTCAAAAAACCAGATTGGAGCGTTACTATTTCTTGAAAACAAGTAAATTTTTGCAGTTAATCCATCAATCTTTTTCTGTGTAGTAACTACAATATTTTCACCATTCCTATCAATAGATACTTCAGCAATTCTACTATCTAACTTACAACTCCAAAGTGGTTTTGGAGTATTTATATTAAATAAATAAAGAATACCTGGATCAACTCCACATACCATAAAATTTCCATCTAGTGAGAGAGAAGTTGATACTAATTGACTATTAAAATTATAATCCCAAGATGGTGTTTTTAGTATATCTTTAAAAATTTTAAAGCCTTGCCCTGTACATACAACAATTATTTTTCCATCTGAGGAGATACATACATCATTAGGATTATCTGAATAAAGTGACCATAATAAAGGGGAATCAACAATTTTATTTTCCCCACTAACTTGATCAATTTTTAAAATATTTAAATTACTAAACAATAAACAAAAAAATAATATCCATTTCAGAACCGATTTTAAATACAATAAATCACCGTTTTCTAATTAGAATATCATTATTAGAACCATTTTTAATATTTTTCATTATAAATTATATTCTCTGTTTATTACATCCTATATCTAAAACCTATGGTTGATTGGTATTAAATTATGTTAAATATACTAAATATTTAGCTAATAGCTCTATTTATTCAACAGTTATACTATATAGTACTCCCGGGCTACTTTTTAATCTAATTTTAAATCGTAGGTTTTATCCTCAGTTCATACTAGATTATTTTCAGGTAGATGTTGAATGGTGGAATTAGACTAAATTCAAATTATTCCCTTAATATCCAATGTTGCTACTGCAACTGGAGTATGCTTCGCAGCATACTACTATGTAACGATTCTCAGAGCAAACGATAAGATCCGAAGAAGAGACCAGGTATTCCAGAGGCTGCAGACAAACATGAATCAATGGTATGACACATTCTTTGATATAATGTACAATTACTCTGACTTCAAATCAGTTGAGGAGTTTAGAAGAAAATATGGCCAATATGTTAACCCTGGCGTGATCACGAAAATATTCTATGTAATAAACCAATTCAACAATTTGGGCATACTACTAAAAGAAGGATTAATTGACGCTGACCTGCTGTTCCAGCTCTATAATCCATCGACTGTTATTCAAATATATGAAAAGTATGAACTCATCATAAGAACCCAGGGCATCCAAGCGAATGGGGTAATCTATGATCCTATGTCGTATTATGGTTACAAGTACTTGTATGCTGAAGCGAAGAAGCGCTATCCAACGCTGAAGTGGACTTTTCCAACAAACCAGAAGGATTTCGTTGAGAGGGGGAGAATGTATGACGAGTTTTTTAAAGCTAATCCTCAATTAAAATCAACTCAATGAAAAAAAAGGGGATTGCGGGTAATGTCTCCACATTGGGGTAGGATCCAATCTCACCGAACCCACTCTTATATTCATCTGCGAACTTTTACGTGGTTTCAGGTTTCCTGAATAGTTTAACTTCATCCATTTCAGTGACATAATCATAGCCCTAATGTTATGTTAATATTATTTCAAATGGGTTATATCCAATTTAACTGATTTGAGTGTTGAGCTTCATGGTTGATTATTCAGTTAATTGGGCTTTTTAATCAACTACTGATTTATTTTTTGTATATTAGCTCCTAATACCTAACTCCTTAAGAGCTTCCGAGATACTCCACACAATAATAATTTCTGATTCTTTCATTTTACTAAAATGCTTATCATTAGTAACCAAGATAGCCTCAGCCTGCAGACAAGTTGCAGCGTGAACAGCATCCACTAATTCACTCATCGTGAAGTAGCCTTTGACAAGCTTAATGAAACTCTCCTTTATCTCTATCACATCCATTTTCGAAACCAACGCCTCAAGAATCAGAGCCACAGTAGGAGATTTGAAGACCTCAGCATACTTAGCCATCTCCTCTAGAAGAAACATGTTGCCCACAAGTTGAATGTCTGAATCCTTAATTATTTTTAGAATGAGTTGAAGACTGATACTTTTTGCAGTTGGATTCTTAACTGCAGCTACAAAGACGTTATTATCAAGTAATAGACGGATAGGTTTTCTTGACTCTTTCATTAATCTCTTCCCTGATGCCTTTCGCTAAATCCTCGACAGGAGTGTCTTTCAGTTCTTCTCTTAACCTCTTCGCAATCTCCTCCACCTCAAGCTTCTGAATCAGTATCTGACCTCTGTTATTTTTTGTTAAGATGAATTGTGTTTTGCCTGTGATGCCTAACTCTTCTCTGATCTTTTTAGGGATCACTATTCTTCCACTATCATCAGACTCAACAATAACTGCCATTTTACCACTAGATAATTAAATCCCAAAATGGTAAATAAAGGTATCTGAACTCCCTTAAATTAACTAATCGTAGGTTTTATCCTCAATTCCACGAATTATCAAGTATATTTATCAAAATACTTGAATTAAAAATATGATAAATATGCCATTTATTTTGCTAATGATTCTATTTTTTCTACAGTTTTACTATATATTATTACTAAGCCACTAAAATAAAAATTAAAAATATCATTTCGGATGACTTTTACTAATCCAATACTTTAATTTTCAGGTATATTTGTTATCAGCAATTCTTTAACTGCTCCTCTATTAGATGCTTTAGAGTTAATAGCCCGATTAGCAGTAACAATTTCAACTCTAAAAGATTCGATTTCCATATAAATTGCTAAAAGTTGCTCAACATAAGAATTACTTAAAACGAAATAAACACCTTTTTCACATAATTTTTGACACACTTCTTTAAGCCTCAGCTGATCATCCCAACTAAATCCATTTGACGAGTACGATGTAAAATTAGATGTATCACTTATAGGAAGATACGGTGGATCAAAATATACTAAATCATCTTTATCTGCAAAATCTAAAATG
>VGJH01000001.1 GCA_016867505.1 Candidatus Bathyarchaeota archaeon | reverse complement strand
ATAGCCATTGCTACTACACAAGCATCACTTTTACGACAATTGAATCGCTAGAATATCTTCCGTATTTTTAAATAAACGCCGGGAAAGGGATTTGAACCCTTGAGTCTGTACAGACACCAGCTTTCCAGGCTGGCTCCCTACCGAGCTAGGAGACCCCGGCACTCATCCTAGAGCATAAAGCACAGTGATTTAAACTCTACTTGAGCGACCGGAGACATTTTTAACTACTGTGTATCCGTAAACATGAAATGGAAGGAATCAACATAAACTGGGTTGAGCGTAGCCAAAAGACCTTGGATCAGCTCAAAGAAATTCGTGCAAAGAAAGATCAGGATAGATTAGATCGTGTACGTGGAATGAGGTTTGCTCTGATTACTATAGGTCAAAGCATAGCTGGTTGGATGCAATGGGTTAACAGCCCTGAAGTTATGGCTAATTTCAGTAAAGAAGAGCTTGAAGAAATGTCTGAAATTATCATGGATATGGTGGAGAAGTGGGTTGAATATGACATATCAATAACTGCTGAAGGAATGCAGAAAGGGGTAGCGAAGCAAAGAGAGCAAGAACATCAAAGCAATCATTTTGTTATTTAAGCTATTTTAATTCCTGCGCTTTCTCCACCCGTTTCTTGGAAAACTTCTATAACTTTAATGACAACAGCAGCTTTACCTGGAAATTGACGTTGTCCACTGGTAGCCCTTACTCTAACTTTCTCATATAAAGGACCTGAGCTTTCATAATTTACATACCTTTAATTTGGTAACTTTTCCCATCCGCCCATCCATTAAGTGCTGCAACAGGGTTTTCTATGAAATTATTTTTGGTTTTATTCAAATAATTATCAGAAATTACCATTGTTTCTTCATCTTCCCACCACCACATACCCACCAATGCAACATTTGGGATGCCATTCTTTGCTGCAGTAGCAAATGGAATTACTCTTTGTTTTTCAAACGTTTTTCTTACTTCTTCAGGGACTTTAACCATAAAAATTCGCCAAATCATATTTGAATATGTTTCATATAAAATATTGGATTTCAAATTTTTTTTCAATATTCTAGAAATAATTTAACCCATTCAAAATTATTACTGTAGATACTAATATTTATTGCAATGCATTTGTATGATTTTATCCTCTATAGTAAATATAGGGGCAAATTATATATACTAGTTCGTTGCTGATGGCATACTCTATATGCGGGTGACGATTCCGCGAGGATTGAAGTTATTCCGCTAATCATTAAGGAATGGTACAAAATGATGCTCAAAAACGAACAACTTGGAAATCAAGACGTCTGTCCAGAATGTGGCAGTAAAAATATTGTTCTTGATAATGACTCTGGCGAAAAAATATGCAACAGCTGCGGACTTGTCATCGCTGATAATCTAATGAATGATGGTCCAGAATGGCGTGCTTTTAGTCAAGATGAGAGAGAAAGTAGAAGCCGTGTTGGTATGCCTCTAAGCTTCTCAGTACATGATAAAGGATTAAGCACCATGATTGGTCAAGTAGGTAAAGATGCATTTGGGCGAA
The DNA here is from genome assembly GCA_016867505.1 of Candidatus Bathyarchaeota archaeon. Taxonomy (GTDB): domain Archaea; phylum Thermoproteota; class Bathyarchaeia; order TCS64; family TCS64; genus UBA8941. Next base: position 19,267 of record VGJH01000001.1, on the reverse strand, counting down.
CAATTCCAAGCAAAACTATGTTTCAAATGCTACGATTAAAGAAATGGCATATTAGAAGTAGCTACCAAAGCAGCGTTGATCGAAACCTAAGCCATGCAATGACTGAACTGAGTAGACTAACAGATAAACTACACATACCAAAACCAGTTAAAGAACAAGCTGCAGTAATCTATAGAAAAGCATTAGAGAAAGGTCTTGTTAGAGGAAGAAGTATTTCTGCAATCGCAGCTGCATCACTATATGCAGCATGTAGATCAACTGGAACACCTAGAACTTTACGAGAATTAGGAAAAGTCTCTACAATTGACAAAAAAGATCTTGCTAGATGTTATAGACTTCTATTACGTGAATTAACAATACAAATGCCTATACCAAAAGCACAGTATAGAATACCTAAGATTGCAGCAAAAGTTAACATTGGAGAGAGAACACAGCAGGCAGCAGTAGCTTTACTTGAAAGAGCTGAGAAGAAGCGGACAACTGCTGGTAAAGATCCAATGGGGCTTGCAGCAGCAGCATTATACATTGCTTGTGTAATGAATGATGAGAAAAGAACCCAAAAAATGATTGCAGACGCAGCAGGTGTAACTGAAGTAACAATAAGAAATCGTTACAAAGGTTTAAAAGAAGCTTTAAAATTAGAGATTTAGAAAACCTTAAAAATTTTTTTCTATTATTTTTGTTATTAGGTTTTTTTTAATTATAAAATTTAAGATTATTACCATGCGATAGCTAATCCATCTGCTCTTGGATCTGATCCACCACATAGTATACCTGTTTTTGGATGTCTGGTTATAATTTGGCCTCTGCCAAAACCACCTCCAAAGCCAGCTACTGGAATTATTTCATGTCCCATTCTGGCGAGTAATGCCATTGTTTCGATTTTATATCCTCCTTCAATACTGACTTTACCTCCTGCAGTTCCATCACCTATACAGAATCGTGGAGCATCTAAAGCCTGTTGTGGATTCATTTTGTAGTCAATTAAGTTAGATATTACTTGAAGATGCCCTTGAGGTTGCATGAATCCTCCCATAACACCAAATGGAGCAAATAATTCTCCATCTTTCATTGCCAGGCCTGGAATTATTGTGTGGTAGGGTCGTTTTCTTGGAGCCAAAGCATTAGGATGATCTGGATCGAGTGAAAAGTTGGCTCCTCTATTTTGTAGTGTAAATCCACACCCTTTTGGTATTAATCCTGTACCAAAACCATTATAATTACTATTAATGAAACTGCATGCATTTCCATCACCATCAACCACACAGAAATAAACAGTATCAGAACTAGTTATGGAGGCTCCTTTTTTAAAATCAAGATTTGCTCTTTGAAGATTGATTAGTTTCCTTCTAGCTGATGAGTAATTTTTAGATAATAATTCTTTAACAGGAACCTTAACCTTTTCTGGATCAGCGACATACCATCTAGAATCAGCAAACGCAAGCCTCATAGCTTCAATTAATATATGAAGCCTCTCAACAGAATCAAAAGATAATTCAGAGATATTATATTCTTCAACAATGTTGAGGGCAATTAACGCAGTTATCCCTTGACCGTTGGGTGGAGTTTCAAATATTTCATAACCCCTATAATTTGTACTAATTGGTTCAACTATACTGCTAGAATGCTGTTTAAGATCATCAAGTGTCATAAAACCTCCCTTAGTTTGAATAATTTTCACTATCTCTTCAGCGATTCTTCCTTTATAATAACCCGCTTTACCATATAGTGCAACTTGTCGTAATGTTTCGCCTAAAGTCAAATTTTTCATTAGTTCACCTTCTAATGGTGCTCTGTCATCAATTAGCATCTCTTTTGCATTGGGTCCTGATTTTAAGCGAGAAACTCCAGCTGCCCAGGCTCTTGCTGTCATTGGTGCTACTGGAAATCCATTCTCAGCTAATTCTATAGCTGGTATAAGCACTTCTTTAATACTCATTGTACCAAAATTTTCAAGTGTATCAATCCAACCAGCACAAGCACCTGGTACAGTGATTGTATGTACGCTTAAAGTAGGCATTTTGTCTTTGATTCCCAATTCATTTAGTTTACCTATCGTTAATTCTGCAGGTGCTCTTCCTGACCCATTTAAACCATGCACTTTTTTTGTATGGTTATTAAAAAAAAGACAGAAGCAGTCTCCACCTATACCTGTAGAACACGGCTCAGTAACATTTAATGCAGCTGCAGCTGCTACAGCTGCATCAGCTGCATTTCCTCCTCTTTGAAGAATTCTCATACCTGCTTCAGAAGCAAGTGGTTGGCTTGAAGCCACTACTCCTCTTGAACCATATACTGGAGAACGTTGCGAATTAAATTGCATAAAATAATCATACAATTAAAGAGAATAAGCTTTGTTGATTTTAATAAAAATTTAAAGATGAGTTTTAAACCACGAAAAAACTCGTCTCATGACATCCATATTATTTTGAGGTTTTGATCTGACTCCATGGCCTTCCTCAACATACCTAACGAGAGTAGCTTCAACTCCATTTTTCTTCAAAGCCATAAACATCTGTTCTGCTTCAACAATTGGGGTATCATAGTCTTGTTCACCATGTAAAAATAATGTTGGAGTCCTTGCTTTGTGTGCTTGCCATATTGGTGATTGTTTAATCATTTTTTCATAATTGTCCCATGGTAATCCAGGTAACTCGACTTCAACCCAAAGTGGAAGTGCCCCACACCCCCATTGAGTCCATAAATTGCTAATACTGCTAATACTAACTGCAGCTTTGAATCGATCAGTTTGAGTGATTATCCAATTTGTTAGGTAGCCCCCATAGCTACCACCCCAAACCCCCAGTCTATTAATATCAATGTTTGGACAAGTTTTGATAGCATATTCAAGGGCTTCCATATTGTCACGATATTCTCCACCTAGCATATCTCCTACGATTGCATCAGTAAATTTCTGACCATACCCTGAACTACCACGATAATTTACATAGACTTGGATGAAACCATTTGAAGTTGCTAATTGTTGATTCATATTCCAGCCATAACCATGCATTCCCGAAGGGCCTCCTTTAATGTTTAGAAGCGTCGGATATTTTTTTGAAGAATCAAAATATTGGGGTTTAATTATCCAACCATGAAGTTTAGTACCGTCACTACCCGTAAACCTGAATTCTTCAGGATAAGCTAAAGAATATTCTTTAAGCCAAGGATTAAGATCTGTGATTTTATTTTCAATGTTTTGGGGAGTTAAAGTATAGATATCTTCCGGTGAATTTGGTGATGTACAAGTGAAAGCAATGGCTTCATTTTTCGCCACTGTTACTCTACTATGGTTTTGATCCCCCGATCTAATTATAGAGATATGTCCATTAATGGATACTTTAGCAATTGGTACTCTGCCTTCATCACTATATGTAAATATTAAATTAGAATCATCTAACCATTGGGGATTAGAACCAATAGGCTTATCTAATTTTTTGGTTAGGCACACTCCTTCTAGAGTTTCTAAATTGTAAACCCATAAATGATGGTCTTCAGGAGTGCTTTCATTACTTGTATTTCCTCTTTCAGTAGCTATGCAAGCAATCATTTTACCATTAGGAGAGTATGTTGGATTATACTCTGCACCAACGCTGTTAGTGATTCTTTTAATTTCTCTTGTTGAGACATTAACAGTATAAATATCAAGATGCATATTATAATCATCTAAACCAGTTCGATTGGATACAAACGCGATTTCTTCTCCATCAGGGCTCCAAGTTATGCTATGTTCATCAAAATCTTCAAAAGTTAGTTGTTTCGGTGGTTCTTGCCCTAAAGTATTAACTACAAAAATATGTCTTCGACGCATATCACTGTTGCCAAAAAACGCTCTATACATTATACGGTTTATTACTTTAATTTTAGCTTCTTTATCAACTGGTTCAAGTGAGCCAAGGTAAGCAATTTTTGATGAATCTGGAGACCAAATAACCATATCCCCAACACAACCAAAACCTAGGCTTGCATTACTAACATTGTATGTACAAATTTTTCGTTTGAGTCCTGAATTCACATCAACAATCATGATGTTATTACCATCTTTATCACCCTGAACATAGCTGATCCATTTTCCATTTGGACTCCAAGCAATTAGACTAGCTTTTCCATCATCATTAAGTTTCTTAATATCTCCGTCAGAGATCGATGACACAAAAAGATCGACATTTGATTTATTCTCTTCAATCACTATTGAACGTAAGGTGTATGCAACATATTTTCCATCTGGAGAAATTTTTACTTCTCCTATATTTTTAAAACGAGGAATATCCTCGATTTGTAAAATTTTACTCATAAAAATAAAATATCAACTAACTTACTAAAGATTTTTACTAAGTATTTTTATAAAAATTAGTAGTTTTTCTAGTTTTTAACATATTTATTAAATATTATTTATTAATATAAGAGATAAAATTGAGATAGAATATAGAATAAACTATCAAAATAGTAACAAACCTTTTATGCACATAGTAGGTAGTTTGGGCTACCTAGTTCGCTAGGTTTATTGGAGTGAGAAGTGTGTATCAACTGGACTGGATAGAGTCCTCCTACTGAAGGAGGAACAAATCCCGAAATTTTGGTATAATATTATACCCGATTTAAAAACACCTCTCCCGCCACCGTTACATCCTGGCACAAAAGAACCTTTAGATCCAAAATTAATGGAAGCTTTCTTTTGTAAAGAATTGATACGCCAAGAGGTAACGAGCGAGAGATTTATCCCAATCCCAGAAGAAGTAAGGGAAGCATATCGAATTTACCGCCCTTCACCTATGTTTAGGGCAATTAGGCTTGAAAGACTCTTAAAAACCCCTGCAAAAATATATTATAAATATGAGGGAGTTAGTCCTCCTGGCAGCCATAAACCTAATACAGCAATCCCTCAAGCATTCTATAATCAAAAAGAAGGCATACAAAGATTAACAACAGAGACTGGTGCAGGTCAATGGGGTAGCAGTCTTGCTTTTGCAGGTATGATTTTCGATTTAAAAGTAACCGTGTACATGGTGAAAGTCAGTTACGATAACAAACCTTACAGAAAGGTAATGATGGGTGTGTATGGAGCAGAGGTTTTTCCAAGTCCTAGTAATAAGACTCAGATAGGTAAGAAAATTCTTGAAGATGACCCTGAAAGCCCTGGTAGTTTAGGTATAGCAATAAGTGAGGCAATAGAAGACTGTGTTAATAGCAAGAACACTAAATACAGCCTTGGAAGCGTCTTAAATCATGTTTTACATCATCAGACAATAACTGGGCAAGAAGCAATTGAACAAATCAAAATGGCAGAAGATTACCCCGATATAATAATTGGTTGCGTTGGTGGTGGAAGTAACTTTGCTGGGATAGCAAATCCCTTCTATTATGAAAAAATTAGAGGAAAAGCAGTTAAAGAAACTCATTTCATCGCAGTAGAATCCACAGCTGCTCCAAGCTTTACTGAAGGAGAATATACTTACGACTTTGGTGATACTGGGTGTATGACTCCTCTTCTTAAAATGTATACTCTGGGTCATGGATTCATTCCTGATCCAATACATGCTGGTGGCTTACGTTATCATGGAAAAGCACCAATCACAAGCCTAATGGTTAAAAATGGTGATATTGAACCCAGAGCACATCATCAAGTAGATGCGATGCAAGCTGCAATGACTTTCATACAAGCAGAGGGATTGATACCCGCACCCGAATCAGCTCATGGGTTAAAAGCAGTTATTGACGAGGCACTAAAATGCAAAAAAACTGGAGAAAGTAAAACAATACTTACTCTTCTAAGTGGGCATGGATATTTCGATATGAAAGCATATGAAAGCTTCCTTGGAGGAAAACTTGAACCATATATTATGGCAAAGGACAAAATTGAATCCACAGTAAATGAGATTCGGCATCTTAATCCCTAATTTTTATAATATCCATTTCTTACGTGATTTATCAATGGGTAATCAGCATTGAAACGAATTGTAGTCAAAGTTGAATCTTGTACTGGGTGTAAAACCTGTGAACTTGTATGTAGCTTTGGTCATAGTCATAAATTTAGTCCCTCTATTAGTCGAATTAGAGTAATCAAAGACGACGAAATTGGAATGGATTATCCAGTGATGTGTCATCAATGCTCTGGTTGTTCAATACTTTCGAATTGTCCAACAAAGGCCGTGTCCCAAAAAAATAATGGAGTAATTTTTGTAGACTATAGTAAATGTATAAGCTGTGGAAATTGTGTTAAAGCGTGCAAATATTCTGCAATAAAAATCTATGAAAATAAACCTATAATTTGTGATCTCTGTGAAAATATACCAAAATGTGTACTTAAATGCCCTACTAAGGCTCTAATATTTGAAAATGCAAACGAACCAGATGAACCTCTGATTGAATATGAAAAATTTATGAGAAGGTGGAATAATCTTGAATAAATTTTTTGGTTATGCTGGAAAGATCCTTCGTATCAACTTAACTACTAAAAAAATTAAAATTCAAAAATTAGAAAAAAATCTTATTTTAAATTATTTAGGTGGAAGAGGTTTTAACAGTAAAAAGCTTTATGATGAGGTTCCACCAGGTATCAACCCTCTTTCACCAGATAATAAGATCTATATTGGCACAGGTCCACTCGTTGGAACCTTTTTTCCAACTGCTTCAAGGTTTAATATTTCTGCTAAATCCCCTCAAACAGGAATTCTAGGAGATAGTAATGCAGGGGGACATTTGGCTCAAGAAATCAAATACGCTGGATATGATCAAATAGTCATTGAAGGAAAAAGCCCTCAATTATTATACATTAATATTCAAGATTCAAATATTGAATTAAAAAATGGTATATTTCTAAAAAACTTAGATGTTTATGAAACTGATAAAGCATTAAAAAATGATTTAGGTGATAAAAGTGTTCAAACACTGATTGCTGGACCAGCTGCAGAACATGGCGTCAAGTTTTCAGGAGTTTTTACAGGTCTTACACGAGCAGCTGCAAGAACAGGAATGGGAACTGTGCTTGCAGATAAAGGTGTTAAAGCAATAACTATTAAGGGAACAGGCGTAATTGAAGTAGCTCAACCCCAGAAATTCGAAAAAATTGTGGATGAAATTAATAATGAAATTTACACTCATGAGCAGTATATCGGCAGAAGAAAAATGGGTACCACGCGAATTCTCAAAATGGCAAATTCTGCAGGTTTTCTACCAACCAATAATTATAATGAAGGAATAATTGACTATGTTGACGAAGTTTCAGGAGAAAATCTTGCTTTAAATTTTAATGTTAAAAATCGTGGATGTTATGCATGCACTATTCCTTGTAGTAGATTCTACATGATAAAAAAAGGAGCTTTTAAAGGACTATATGCTGAGGGACCTGAATATGAACCGCAAGGTAGTTTAACAAGCAGGATAGGGAATAAAGACCTCTCACTTGCTTTAAAAGCAAATGATCTATGTAATCGTTTAGGCGTCGACGCTCTAACAACTAGTAGTTGCATAGCTTGGCTTATGGAGCTTCATGAAAAGAAATTAATTTCCTCTTCTGAAGTTGAAGGCTTAGATTTAAGTTGGGGTAATCAAGAAGCAATACTTACCTTAATAAAGAAGATTGCTTATCGCGAAGGTTTTGGAGATGTTTTAGCTGATGGAACAAAAAGGGCTGCTGAGAAACTTGGTAAAGGCTATGAATTTACTATGCAGGTTAAAAACTTGGATTTAATTATGGCTGATCCAAGAGGGCTCAAAGGCTTTGGTTTAGGTTATTCTGTAGCTAGTCGAGGAGGGGATCATTTACGAAGTGAGCCTTTCATTGAATTGAGTGATGATCCTGAGGTTGGTAGCCGTTTATTTGGTGTCCCTGAATCTACTCTTCGATTATCTGATAAGGGTAAGGGTATTCTTGTATCTTACTTTGAAGATTGGTGTGCAGTAATTGATTCTTTAGAGCCTTGTAAAAATATTATGCAGAACATGGAAATATTGACCTTTGAAAGATCTTCGACAGTTATTGAAGCGGTTACTGGAATAAAATTATCACCTAGACAAATCCGAGATGTGGGAGAACGAATAGTCAATTTAGAACGGGCTTTTGGAGTTCGAGAAGGCATTTCAAGGAAAGATGATTATCTCCCAAAAAGATTTAGAGAAGAAAAACTTGTCCTTGGTGCATCCTCTGGAACGGTAGTTGACCAAGATACCATGCTTAATGAATATTATCAACAAAGAGGATGGGATCTTGAGACTGGAAGGCCAACCAAACAAACATTAACTAAATTAGGATTAATGAGTGTATCAGATGAATTGATTAAGCTAAATAAAATCAAAAATACTGACTAATTTTCAATATAAAATTAAATTAATGTTTAGTAAAAAAATAAAATTTTTAATCAATAATTATATACCTCTAATCTAATCATTCATGAGGTATCACGTGATGGTTAAAACAACAGTATCCATCATTAAAGCAGACATAGGTAGTGTTGCTGGTCACGCGGTAGTTGCTAAACCCCTTTTTGATATTGCTAATAAAAAATTGGAGGATGCAAAACAAAATGGTATTATCAATAGTTATTATGTTTTTAATGCAGGCGACGACCTTGAGCTTTTAATGACTCATAATAGAGGAGAAAATAACGCCGAGATTCATAAATTAGCTTGGGATACATTTATGGATGGAGCAAAAAAAGCTAAAAACTTAAAATTGTATGGAGCAGGGCAAGATCTTCTTCTCGATGCTTTTAGTGGGAATGTTAAAGGATTAGGTCCTGGGGTTGCTGAAATGGAGTTTCAAGAGCGTGGAAGTGATCCTGTAGTAATATTTGCAGCTGATAAAACAGAACCTTCTGCTTTCAATTACCTTTTATATCGTATTTTTGCAGATCCTAGTAACACTGCAGGCCTCGTAATCGATCCCAAAATGAGTGGAGGGTTCAAATTTGAAGTCTTTGATGCTTATGAAAATAGATCAGTAATATTAGAAACACCGAGCGAGTTGTACAGTTTGCTTGCTTTAATTGGAGCAACCTCTAGGTACATGGTGAGTAAGGTTTGGAGAAGTAGTGATAACGAGATTGTTTCTACAAGTAGCACTACAAAACTGAGTTTAATTGCTGGGTCATATGTTGGTAAAGATGATCCTGTCTGCATTGTACGTGGTCAAAGTGGTTTTCCTAGTGTAGGAGAAATTATTGCTCCTTTCCAGCATACTTATTTAGTTTCTGGTTGGATGCGTGGTAGCCATTGGGGGCCCTTTATGCCTGTTGGATTAAAGGATAGCATCTGCACAGTCTTTGATGGTCCACCAAGAATTGTAGCTTTAGGTATACAGGTCTCGAATGGTAAAATTGCTAGCGATGATGATGGAAATCCACTCATTGTTGACTTTTTTAAAGATGTTGCTTTTGATGGTGCCAGAAAAGAAGCCATTGAAATGAGTCAGTTTTTAAGAAGAATGGGTGAGTTTGAACCAGCAAGGTTAGGACCTGAAGCAATGGAATATACTACTCTTCCTAATGTGCTTAATCAACTTGAGCCAAGATTTAAAAAACATGAATAATTTTTAACCAATTTCTTTACTTATTTCATGTATATGTCTTTAAACTATGAGTAACCATTTTTAGTGATAATAGTTTGAATTACGTTGAAGCAACAGAGTGGTTATTCAATATAAGACGCTTTGGAGCTGAAAGAACCCTTGATCCAATTATTAGGTTAATGGAACTGTTAGGGAACCCTCATAAAAAATTAAAATATATTCATGTTACTGGGACCAATGGTAAAGGCAGCACTTCAGCAATGATTGCTGCAATTTTAAGGTCAGCTGGGTATAAGGTGGGTTTATTCACTAGCCCTCATCTAATAGATTTTTCTGAAAGAATCGTAATAAATGAAAAACCAATACCTCATGAAGATGTGGTTAGACTAGCTAACTTCATAAAACCTAAAGTGGAAGCACTGAATGATGAACCAGAAATTGTTCGACCATTATTCTTTGATATTGTTACTGCAATGGCTTTTGTATATTTTTTTGAACAAAAAATTGACTTCGCAGTAATGGAAGTCGGAATGGGTGGAAGGCTTGATGCAACAAATATTATTGATCCCTTAGTTAGTGTAATAACAAATGTTAGTTTAGAGCACACTGAAGTCCTTGGAGATACAATAATTAAAATTGCTACAGAAAAAGCTGGAATAATTAAAAAAAGACGTGTTCTTGTCACTGGTACCCAAGATTCTGAAGTATATGAATTATTCAAAAAAATATGCCAAGAGTTAGACACATTATTTTATCATGTTGGCACAGATATCACCTATACAACAATATCAAGTGATTTAGATTTTCAAAATTTTCTAGTAAAAGATGAATGGGAGACATATCATATAAAATTGCCCTTATTAGGTTCTCATCAATTAATTAATGCTTCAATGGCTATCGGAGCAGTATCTGCTCTAAGAAAATATTCGATAATAATTCATAAGAATAAAATTGAATCGGGACTTCAAACTGTCAAATGGCCTGGACGCATGGATGTAATGCAACGTCATCCTTTAGTGATCCTTGATTCTGCAAAAGATGAAGCCGCAGTTAAAACTCTAGCAAAAAATGTAACTGAAATTAAACATAAAAAACTGATCCTAATATTGAGTATAAGTTCAGATAAAAGAATATATGAAATGATGTCTCATCTTATACCTGTCACAGATTATTTCATATTAACAATGCATAGTGTTATGGGTAGAGCAGCAAAACCATCAACGATGATTCAAATCCTTGAATCTTCTAACAAACCTTATGAAGTTAAACAAAATGTATCTGAAGCTATTACCAAGGCATTAGAATTGGTAACCAAAGACGATATGATTCTCATAACTGGGTCAGTCTTTTTAGTGGGAGAAGCATTGCTTTACTATAAAAAATAGATTCTTCACTCATTTATAAAATCAGTTATATTTCATTGATTCGACAATTTTTTTTCCTTCAGAAAAAATATTCTTTTTTATACGCAAAATCGAATCTTTAATAATGGGGTCATTTGATATTTTATTTTCTAAAATTTCAAATGTCTTAATTTTAATTTGATTTGGTTTAACTAAATTCCCTAAATTATTTATCATTTCCATGAATCCCCAAATTTTATCATCATAAGGAACACTAATTATTGGCACACTACATAATGCACCCAAAATCAGTGAATGTAATCTCAATCCAATAACTAACGACGATGATGATAAAACTGCTATAACCTCATTAACATTTCTTGGCTCAAGAATAGTGAAATTTTTGTTTTTCATTCGACTAGTAATTTCCATAATTTCAATATGATCATTATTAATGCTGCTTTGCATTGGTAGAAAAACAATTTTCACTCCTGAATCAATAACTTTGTCAGCAGTCTCACTTAATGCATGTCTCAGTTCATTGATAAAAGCTAGAGAAACCAAATCATGATAGAAGTGGATATTATTATTAGATAAAATTCTAGGAGCAATGACTATGAATGGTTTTTTTTCAGCTAAGTTTGATTTTTCTAAAGTCTTTCTAATCGATTTATTTTCAGGAGGATTCAGAATGAGTGCTAAATCCCCAGTCAAAGTTGTATTCTTACATAATATTTTTTCTAGTAAATGTTTTGATAAATTATCTCGTACTGAGATTCTATTAACTCCACTCATTAAAACTCGAGTTAAAAATTTTCCCTCAGTAGATACAATCTTCTTCACCCCTATTCCTAAACAGTAAATTTTTTTCCTATTACAAATTGGTAAACCAATAGTAAACAAACGGTTTAGATGATCAAAATCATAGAATGGCGTTCCTCCAGATATGATAATTGGATTATACCCTGAAACCCAATTTAATTTTCTAGGATCTTTCAAAATTTCTCTTGGGCTCTGTAATTTGATTGATTCAATTTGGCAAGTAGAGCGGGTATATTGAGGATCTATAGAAAGTGCTGTTATTTTTGCATCAGGTAATAAAACACTAAAGAGTTTTTTTATACCAAGTAAAATTGCATCGTCACCAAGATTTGTAGAACCATACCAACCACCTAAAACCAGTATGTTCAAGTGGCCTCACTTTCAATAACAGATTCATACGCCTTAACCTGAAGTTTAGTTACTTTATTTACATCGTAGAATTTTTCAACATGCTGTCTACCTTTTTTTCCTTTATTAATCCATTCATCATTTCTTAGAAATTCTGAAATGGTTTTAACAAAACTGTCTGAATAGACTTTATACCCAAAAACACTTGTCAAAAATTCAGGGTCTTCGCAACTGATTATTGGTGTTTCATGAGCTAGCGCTTCAAGAAACGACACTGGTAATGCCTCTCTAATACTGGTGTTTATTAATCCCCAGCTTTTTTCTAGGATTTCCGATTTTTCTTCTTCAGAAACGAAACCAGTTAATTGTAGGTTTGAGATATTTTTATAACACTTTCTAATTTTTTCATCAAAAAATTGGTTATGAGAATGCCCCATAGCAATAAATTTGCATTTAGGGAAAAATCTGGCTAAATTTAAGAAGATTTCCACTCTTTTCTGAGGATCCCATCGCCCAAGGAAGCAAAAAGTGGGAGAATCAGCTTTTATCATATCTCGTTTAACTGGGATAATTGGATTACGAATCAAGCTAATTTTTGAATTAATTTTGTAATAATGATTAATTCTTGGTATAAGGAAATCTGCTTGAGTATAAAGTGCATCAGCTTTTTTACATGTTATAGAAATTAGTTGTCTTTCAATAAATAAACGCATTTGGAACATTTTTGTAAATGTATATTTTTCATCAACTTTCTCAATTTTTTTCCATTCTTCAATGGTATAAGGATCTTGAAATGTAATTACATGTTTCGAATTTGGTACTGCTTTTAAAGCTGCAAGGGTGTTATAACTAGCTTCTTGGCTATGATAGATATCTGCTTTGACTCTTTGGTAATATTTTATTGAATTAATTCTTGATGTGAGGGCTTTCATGAATTGAGGTTGATTGATGTAAGGATCATACCCATAAACTGTTACTCCCTCCAAGTCTTCAACTTCCTTCTGTTCTTTTCTCCTTGGAGTAACTATAGATACCTCTAATCCAGTTTCAACTAATTTTTTTGATAATAGTCTTGTGACATACCCGATTCCACCATGGGTTCCCCACCCAAAAACCTCGGGAGAGACGAAACAGATCTTCAAACTAATCAATATTTAATAAAAACCAACACTTAAAAGAGTTATTTAAAAATAAAAGAAGGAGTTACTTTTTAGCTACTTTTTTGGTGTATCTTTCGATACGATCCATTGCAGCTTCTAATGTTGTGTTTGGAGTCATAGTAAACCATGCTGGCATTTTTTGTGTGCTCAATGGTCTAATCATACTCAATCTTACATTACCTTCACCATTTCCTTTCCCATATCCTCTACCAGATCCAATTCTAACTTTCTCTTGCTCGAAAAGACCTCTTACATATTCATCGCTTGTTAATCCAGTTCCACTGATATCTGGGAAAAGATATATTGCACCTTCGGGAGTAGCACATTTTACTCCTGGCATTTCATTTAATCTTTTTACACAGTAGTCAATACGTTCTTTATACTCTTTTTGTTCTCCTTTAATGAAATCTCTTGGACCATTTAATGCAGCGATTACTCCTTTCATTATTGGCCATGAAGCGCCCCCTCCTGGAACTCTATTAACATATGGTGCCATTTTTTCTCCTGTGATCACCCATCCAGTCCTCATTCCTGCCCATGCAAACATCTTTGTCATAGCCATCGCAGCAAAAGTTCGGTTAGCCATATCTGGCAGACTAATAATTGGGGTGTACTTTTCTTTAACCCAAACATATTCGGTGTAAGCTTCATCACTTAATACACAAAAGTCATGGTCAACTGCCAAGTCTCTAATTACTTTTAACTCGTTTTTATTATATACGATGCCTGAAGGATTTCCTGGATTCTCAATATATAGTGCTTTTGTTTTTGGTGTTATGGCTTTCTTAAGGTTCTCTTCATCTAAACGGAAGGCACCTCCCTCTAGTTTTTTTAGGTTAGCCCAGACTGTTTTAGCTCCGAAATAACTTGGACCTCCAGAACCTCCGCCATATGCTGGGTCAAGGCAAATTACCTCATCACCTGCATTAAGAATTGCTCCATAAGCTGCGAAAATGCTTCCGCTACCACCACTTGTGATAATGATTTGCTTTTCAGGATCTGCTTTGTATCCAAATTGTTTCTCGTAATAATTGCTGATAGCGAGTTTTAGATCAGGATCGCCTCCAAAACAATAGTGATTGCAGCCATCAAGTATTGCTTGATACACTGCATCTGCAATATATTTAGGCAGTGTGAAACTCGGATCACCAGCTGCTAAACTGATTGAATCAGGTGATTCAACAATTCTAACTCTTGTAGAAGAGATTGGAGAGCCGGTCTTAAGCTCATTTTTAACAAGTTTTTCGACAGACATCCTATAAAAGAAGCGAATTACCCATAAATACTTATGGTAATGGGTAAACATTAACAAAAACTTTTTACTTATAATAAAAGATAACTTTACTGGTTATGGTGTTAACTTTGAACCCTGAAGTAAGCTTAATTGTACCAATACATAACGAAGCTTCTGGGATTTGGTCTAACACAATAAAACTCTATGAAATTTTAAAAAAATGCACATCTAGTTTTGAGATTATTTTGATTGAAAATGGTAGCACTGATAACACTCTTACATTAGCTAAAGCACTGAAAAAAAATTATTCTGAAATTAAAGTAATTGAGCTCCCTGAATCAAGCCTAGGAGATGCAATAAAAACAGGGATAAAATCCTCAAAAGGGAGCAAACTAGTATATTACCCTATAGATTTATCTGTAGAATTATCTTTTATTAGTAATAGTATTGAGCTTTTATCAGCTTATGATATAATTATTGCTACTAAGAGGATTAATGGTTCAGACAAGCGTCCTATTCAAAGAAGAATAATGAGTTTTTTATATCATAAATTAGTGCGAATTCTCTTTAATACCTCTCTTACTGATACAACATGTGCTAAAGCGTATCGTAAAAAAGGAATTAGCGAGTTTTTAAATAAAATTCCTGGAAATAGTAAAATTTTTGAAACAGAACTAATTATTGAAGCAGAAAAAATCGGGCGAAAAATAAAAGAACTCCCAGTTGAAGTTAAAGAAAATCGTTTAAGCAGAGAAAATTTATTATTAAAAATTTATTTCAAATTTAGGGATCTATTAACATCTAAATTATATTTACTTTCAATAATTTTTGGCCTAATTCTAATCTGTAGTAGTTTTTTGGTACTAATTTTATGGGGATTTGAAAATCTGGTTAAGGATGAGAGAATGATCTCAATATACCTTTTCTTTTCAGGGTGTCAAATAATATTAATTGGCTTATTAAGCAATATGATTCATCAGATTAGAAGAGAATTATTAAGCAAATTACTGAAGTAATCCAATAAATTTCCAATAGGGTAGACCAATTAATAAAACAATTATTATTGAAATTAAACTTAAAAGAATCCCATATTTAAACATCTGTTGCTCTGTAAACCATCCCTCGTCATGAAATATAATATTGGGTATTGTATTTATTGGAAATATAATCGCAATTGGGGCGAGAAAAGCAACTGGTAAAGCTATTAACCCAATTTGAACACCCTGCAACTCTGTCAAGCTAATAATCAAAGGAATAATTACTGTTGCATAAACAGTTGTACTAGTGAAAACAACATGCAATAACATTGACGCTGTTACTAGACCTACCATAAATACTGTTGAACCTAGATTTTTTAATCCTAAAATTTCAAAAAAACTATTAGCCACTGGATCAAGAGCATTATATTTTGATACTGCTCTTGCTAGAAACATACTTGCAGCAAATAAACTAATACTTCCCCAAGGGACTTCGTTATTGAATTTTTGTAAAGTGATTACTCTGAAACTTGGAATCATTAAGCTTGCACTTAATAATAAACTCAAAATACCAGCATTATAGGGATTAAAACTTTCAGTCATCCATAAAATAAGGCAGATAACAAAAATAATTACTACAATTTTCTCTTGCTTTTTGACTGAACCAAGTTTCTCCTTCATCTTCTCAATTTTATTTAATAGATTATCATCATGTAAAATTTCGATTGGGAATAGCCTAATTACTATTAAATATGAAATGTAGATTAGAATTAACGTCAAAGGAAATGACATTCTAACCCATCCAAACCAATCTATATTGATGTTTGCTAGATCTTTAAGATATTCTGCTGAGATTGGGTTTGGTACTGTTGCTGTTAGGAAGGCTGTGCTAGCAATATTATTTGCAGCCATAGCAATTATCATGACTGCTGTACCATAGTTGCTTTTTCCTTTTTGAACATCAAAAACATCAATTAATCCTTTGCAGATTGGTAATAATAAAAACGCTTTAGCTGTAGTGCTAGGACTTAAAGGTGAAATCACCAAGTTTGCTAAACTTATTGCTAGAATTATATTAATTGGTTTATAACCCATTGATGTTGTTACCTGTAAAGCTATTCGAGTACCTAATCTAGTTACATCCATTGAATTAGCTAAGATAAATCCACTTAGAATAATCCATAAACCGGAACCACCATAAGTTCTAAACAAGCTTTCAAATAATTCATTTAGATCAATACTGGCTTCGAAAAAAGCTAAAAGGAAAATAATCAAAATACTGCCTTGTAAATGCTTTTCAGGATAAATACTCCATAAAATCAATGCGAAAATCGCTGTACCCAAAATTTTTCCTTGTATTGGTTGGGTTAAAGCAAAAAAAGAAAAAATAATTAATGATAAACCCAAAGTTATTAATTGACTTATTTCCTTTCCATTCATCGTTATACTTCTTTTTATTAGCTCCTCTGGTTTAATGATTATGGCTAGTTTTTTTAAATAAATTAGTAGAATTTTTATCTATTTGAATCATTATCTAGGATAAGACTTTTGGTGATAATATGAGTACCCTGTGGATTGCGAGAGATTATTCTTCATGTTCAGGTTGTAAGCGATGTGAATTAGCTTGCAGCATAAAACACGAAGGATGGATGTGGCCAGAAGCTAGTAGAGTTAGAATTTTTATGCCTTTTCCAGGCTGTGAGGTTCCACATCTTTGTAGCCAATGCATGAATTATCCATGTATTACTTCATGCCCCGTCCAAGCTTTATTAACAGATCCTGTAACAAAAGTAGTAATTGTTGATCGAATAAAATGCATTAGTTGTGGTAAATGTATCAATGCCTGCCCTGGTAATGTACCATTCCTTCACCCTGGTGACAATAAGGCGACAATTTGCGATTTGTGTGGTGGTGATCCTGAGTGTGTGAAAGTCTGTACTGAAGCTGGATACAATGCTTTAACTGCTGTTTATGAACGTCCGAATATTCATCGCGCATTGTTTAGTAGACCACCAATTGAGGTTGCTAAAGATCTTGCAGTACTATTTTTCGGAGAAAAAGGAGAAAAGGTGATCTAAGATGACTGGTGGATACGCCGGTAAATATTTAGATATTGATCTATCAAAAAACAAAATAAAAGATACTACATTCGATGAAAAAATATTACAACAATATTTTGGGGGACGAGGATTAGCCACTAAAATTTTATGGGATAGATTAGGTAAAAAGTGGCGTGAAGTAGATCCTCTTGGCCCCGAAAATTTGTTTTTAGCATTAACAGGTCCAATGACTGGCATATACCCTGGAAGTCGTATAATGTGCAGTGGAAAAAGCCCTTTAAGTAATGGAACAGTCGGCTCAACAGCATCAACTGAATTCGCAGTCGAATTAAAAATGGCTGGATACGATGGAGTAATAGTGAGTGGTAAAGCAGACAGCCCTGTCTATATACAGGTTACAAATGATGGTGGCGAGATTAAACCTGCTGATAATATCTGGGGGAAAATTGGAGAAGAAACAATCATTGCATTAAATAAAGAAGTTGGAGCTGACTTAGTAAAAAAGAAACCAAACATTGGTTTATGGAAAGAGCCTTCAAGCATATACATTGGCCCTGCAGGCGAAAGTATGGTGAGAAATGCTGCAGTAATGACAAAACTATGCCATGCATGTGGATATGGTGGCTATGGTGCAGTGATGGGAAGTAAAAACCTTAAAGCAATAGTAGCTAAAGGCCGTGGTATGATTCCTAAAGTTGATGCCCCTGAATCAGTTAAGCTTCTTTGGAAAGATGTTCATAAAGGGCTAATTAGTCGAGGAAGTTTCAGACGACAAGGTACTGGGTATGGTGGATATGCGACAGGAGCAAATTCTAGCAGTGAACCCGTAAGGAATTGGCAGGAAGAATGGCATGACGAAAAACAATTTGGTGGGCCATATTTTGAAACTAGATTTTGGGTAAAAAAGAAGTGGGCTGACTTCAATTGTACGGTAAATTGCATGAAAGTAAGCTGCGTTAAATCTGGAAAATGGAAGGGGGACATAACTGATATGCCCGATTATGAACTGCAGGCTTATTGTGGCACCAACCTAGGTATTTTTGATCCCGCTGATAATATTCATATCAGTACTTTGATAGACAATCTTGGTCACAGTGGCATTAATGGTCCAAACACCATGGCTTTTGCTGCTGAACTCTATCAACGAGGAATACTAAAAGAAGCAGACTTTGGTTTCAAGCCAATCTGGGGAGACGCAGAAGCTATGGACAAGCTGGCATGGTTAATCGCTAAACGAGAGAAAATTGGTGATGTACTCGCTGAAGGCACTTACAGAGCAGCAATAAAAATTGCACAGATGAAAAAAATGGAGCCAGATGAATTACTGAAATACGCAGTCACTGTCAAGGGAATAGAGGTTGGAGCACATGGCACTCGTAGTGGCTTAGATTACACTAAAGACATTAGTTATGCAGCAAGCGTTCAAGGTGGAGATCACACGAGCACAGCAGGAGATGGCTTAAATGAAATGACTGGAGCTCCCTTTTCTGATTCAGCTGTATTTTGCAATTTCTGTGGTAGTAGTGTAGCAACCCAATTCGACTTTGCTAAAGCTGTAACTGGTTTCCCCATCACCGTTGATAACTGGAGGAAAGAGACTGGGCCAAGAATAGTGACCTTACAAAGAGTTTTATTACTTCTTGGTGGTCCCGATATCATTTGGGAGCCTCTCAAAGATGATGATAATCCACCAAGATTTTATGAACCGTTACCAAGTGGACCTAAAAAGGGAATGAAAACTGATAAACAGGTAGTCGATAACAGAATGCAAACATATTTCCAGATTTTAGGATGGGATGACCGAGGTATACCAGCGAA